>CAZEAV010000016.1:0-13942 GCA_964510215.1 uncultured Iamiaceae bacterium | reverse complement strand
AGGTAGGCGTCGACACTTCCCCTGAACCCGGCCTTGGCCCACTGAGAAGCAGCGGCACCGTAGTACGCAGCGAGCCCAGTCCACAGATTTCGCACTGTGCCACCCCGCATCGGCGTTCTCAGGGTAGCCGCCATAGGGAGGCATGATGACAGCAGAATGGTCTCGAAAACCTGCTCGCTCGAAAACTCTTGGATCAGGGCAGTTGCCAGAGCTGAGGCGATCGGTCCGTGAACACCGTGTGGGTGCACTCCTGGGCGCAGGTTAGACGCTACGCTGAAGCGCATTGCCAATTCATTGGCAATGGTGAAAGCGCCAAATATTGTCACATCATCGACGTTCCGCGACGCAGCCTCATGCAGAAGAATTGGCATCGAGTGCGGGCATGGGTGTGCCGTCGGCACGGGCGGGATGCGTCGCGCCAACGGATTTTCGGACCCACCGCTGTCGGCGTCCAGCCAGGTCGCCGCGCTGCCGAGCGCGAGCAACCGCACCAAGGGAAGTACTTCGTCCTCGGCTTGGCCCCCGGCCCCACCGAGGTCTCGGCCCATGGCCCGAACCTCCGGGTACCGGAGCCCGCCGACCATCACTCCAAGGGTATCGAGGAAGAGCAACCGACCGAATCGGCCGACCTGCTCAGGAAGATCTGCGGCATTTGCGCGCACAGCAAAATCCGACATTTCCGCAACATCCGCGGTACGCAAAATCATGACTCTCGCTCCGTCTCTGACCGCTCATCAGAGCGATCGGCCTTCCTCCGCCCGCCAGGCACCCCAGTGGCGTCCTCTTGCGACAGGGGCTCGGCTAACACCGTCACGAGGCCCTCCAGATCACTCCGGCCTAGACAGCGGTCCGCGATCTCCTTCGCTCGGTCCGCGTCGTAAGCGTAAGCTGCGTTCACGAGAAACTTGTCAAGCACCTGGCAGCTCGTCATGCGCCGATCCCCCGAACCGAACGGCTGGTCTATCCGCACCACCTGGCCATCGCTGGTTTCGATCTCCCCGCCCACGGCACCAAGGGAGGGATCCTCCTCGACTATCACGCGTCCGGCAAGTGCTTGGAGGTCCGGGTCACCGATATGGAGATAGGAGCCCCAACTAGTGGCGCCGTGCAGCAAGCCTTCAGCCACCTGAAAGTAGGCACTGAACTGAGCATCCACCACATTTTTGGGCCGAACCCGGTGTTCGTCCCGAGTACCCACAACACGCATGGAAGGCGTGCCGAGCCGAGCGATGATCGGCCCGTCCGGAAGGGTTCTTGCGTCGAGGTGCGTAGCTGCTTCGATGAGGCCGTGCGTGTACCGACACGCCGGGTAGGGTTTCGGATCGGCATGGTCCGAGAGCCACGTAGTGCCGATCCCAGCAGCAGCCGTGGCGAATGCTTCGTCGTCGGAATACGACGTGACGAGACCGCTGGGCCCCTCAATGCTGGCTATCGGTCCGGTGAAGCCGGCTTGGGCCAGGTGGACACCGACGTATGCCGCGTGCGCTGCCCAGCCACCGTGCATCCGCTTGGTCCAGGCGCCGTCATGAAGAAACTGCATCGAGCCCGACGCTTGGCTGAGCGCGATCCCAAACGCATGGTTAATCTCAGCTGGCGACAGCCCGACCATTCGCCCCCCCGCGGCGGCGGCGCCAAAGACGCCTGCGATACCAGTCGGGTGGAAGCCTCGTCGATATGCGCCCCGCGTGGTCGCGCAGCCGACACGAATGCACACCTCGTAGCCAGCAGCGAGACCAGCGAGCATCGTCTCCTCGTTCGCGCCCAACTTGTCGGCGAAGGCGAGCACCGCGGCGACGACGGAGGTCGCCGGGTGGACGTGCCCTACCGTGGCGGTGTCGTCGAAATCCATCGAGTGGATCAGTATGCCGTTGAGCAGGGCGGCGTAGTCCGGGCCAATGCGCGGTGCCAGGCCAATTACGGCCGCGCGACGCTCGGGAGGAGACGCAACCGCCACTAGGGCGTCAGCCGCGATCGTCGAACTCTCCATCGTCTTCGAGGCGCAGGCACCCACCCCGATGGCGTCCAGCAACGAGCAGCGCAACGTCTGCCGGGTGATGACCGGAACCGCCCGCCACCGCAGCCCAGAGGCGAACTCCGCAAGCGCCGCGCTCAACCCACTTACCATGTCACGAGTTCGGACTGGCAAATAGGTTGGCAGGTACATACCCTTCGGAGCGCGAGAATTGCTCCGATAGTGCAAAGTGATCGACGTACGGGCCACCATCACGAAGTTCGTGCTGCTTGGCGTGCCGAAAGTAGGCTTCGATGGCAGAGCTCTTGAGAAACCCGCGACCTCCGTGCAAATGCAGGCACTGATCGCTGGTCAGCCGGTAGGTCACCGCGGCGAAAGCCGCGGCTTCTCGGGCGAGCAGAGTGGCGTCGGTGCCTCCGTCAATGAGTTCCGAGGATGCCGCCTGCAGGAGCAACTCTGCACCTTCAACGTCGGCGTGAACGTTGGAAAGCGCATGACGCACCGTCTGGAAAGCCGCTATTGAATGGCCAAAGGCCTGCCGATGGATCGTGTAGTTCCGGGCTAAGGCAATAGCAGCGCGGGCGCCACCGACCGCAACCGCAGCTCGGTGCAGGCGCAGTCCGGCAACGACCCGCTCCGCCTCTGCGTCCTCAAGATCTATCACGAGCGAAGCCGAAGCGACCGCTTCGGGCCGGAAAGTAACGTCAGCGGTGCCGTCGTCGTACATTGTGCCGGGGACGCCAACCGAAGTGCCTGGCGTCGGCACCACGACCAGCTGCGATCCTCCGTCAGCAGCAACGAGTGCGGCGAACCCGTCGGCCCGCGTGGCAAACGGCACCAGCGGCGCGAAGGCTGCCACCCCTTCATCGAGGCGCAGCAAGCCTGTGCCCGAGAGTACCGGAGTCAACGTCACCGGCGTGGCCTCGACCGCATCACCGAGGACGAGGCGCAGCGAGGAGCGGAGCGCTAGTCCACTGGCCTCGAACAGCCCTCTCAGCTGGTACCCAGCGGCCTTGGCGACCAGCAGCGATTCGCGAAAGGTCAGGGAGTCTCCAAAGGCTCTTCCCCACCCCGGATTTGGGGGCTCAGTGTCAACACCGCGCGGCTCCCGGAGTTCGGGCGGGCAGGTGATGACGTCGTTGGGGAGCCCAAGCGACGCCGCGAATTCCTGCTCGCTCGTGAGCCACGCAAAGCCCGCATCGAGCTTGGAATCTGTCATGTCGATTTCTCCTAGTCTTCGGTATTCAGTGTCGCGGCAAGGAGAGCGCATCGCGAGCAATGATGTCGCGCTGGACTTCGGTGGCACCCTCGGCCCAACGTCGTTCCACGAAATG
This sequence comes from uncultured Iamiaceae bacterium, assembly GCA_964510215.1. GTDB lineage: Bacteria > Actinomycetota > Acidimicrobiia > Acidimicrobiales > Iamiaceae > JAFDWI01. The sequence continues at coordinate 10,636 of CAZEAV010000016.1, read as the reverse complement.
CCGATAGGCCCAGTCAATCTCACCACGCAGCTCTGCGTCCCGATGATTGACGCTCCGGATCGAATTGCCGCCGAGCACACGGGTCGCGAGCTCCGCGAGTTCCGGGATGAGCTCACTAATGAACAGCTTCGAAATGGCCGCTTCGCGCATTGGAATGGCTCCGTTGTCGACCATCCAAAGCACCCGGTAGACAAGCAGCGACGCTACGTCCACTCGCATGCATGCGCGCACAACGCCATCGCGCACGAAGTCCCGCTCCTTGCTGCTGGCAAGCCTCATCGCCGCAAGAATTTGGTCACGTAACCTTCGAGCTTGGCCTACGCGCCACGGCACGGTCCGACCAAAAGTGAGCGCGACTCGAAGGACCTGCCAACCACCGTCGAGGTCGCCGACCATTGCTTCGGCGGGCACCCGTACGTCGGAGTAGATCACCTCGTTAACATGCAGACCGCCCAGTGTGTAGGTAGGTACAACCTTCATACCCGGCAAGTTCGCTGGCACAAGGAACATCGTGAGGCCCTTGTGGGGTTCGCTATCTAGATTTGTCCGAGTCGCCAGAAACATGTAGTCGGCAAGGTGGCCCACACTCTGGAAGGCCTTACGGCCATTGACCACAAAGTGGTCTCCGTCGGCGAACGCCGTGGTCTCCAGGTGCGCAAGGTCACTGCCCCGGTCGGGCTCTGTGTAGCCCAAACAGATCGTCGTAGTTCCATCGCGTAGGCCACGCAAGACGGTGCGACTACGCTCAGTTTGCTCGATGGCATCCAGCGTACTGCCCACAATCTGGCTCAGGATCGAACCCACAATAGGAGCTCGATGGTAAGAACCCTCTTCATTAACGATCGCCTGCGCCACTTGGCCTGCACCTCGGCCGCCCGACGTTTCCGGCCAAGCGAGCCCGAGGAGACCGGCTTCGCCCAACTTCTGCGTGAATTCGAGCGAATGCTCCTGTTGATCACGTTCCATCGCTTCGAGAACCTCAGGAGTTGCCTCTCGCGCGAAGAACGCGCGAGCATGTTCTCGCACTTTCTCATGCTCAGCAGACAGAGTTGGATTCCACATCGTCTCTCCTTCATAGGTCATCTAACTGCTTCAACGGGTTACATCGCATCGATCCAGGCACGCAACTCGTCGCCGTGCTCATCCAGGTCGGGGGGCGCCGTATGGGCTGTCAAGGCAGTGTCGGAGTAACGGATAGCGCTGCCGGGCACCTGTATGCGGCCAAACCGTGAATGCTCAAGGGCGAGCACCAAGTTTTGGTCCAGCACCTCCTCACTTGCGTAAACCTCATCCATCTCTCGCACTGCGCCGCAAGGAATGCCAACCCTGTTAAGGCGCTCGATCCAGTCATCGCGGCTGCGTGCGAGAAACCTCTTTTGAAGTTCAACTTCAAGGGTTTCCCGGTGCTCGCGGCGAAGCGAATTCGATCGGTGTCGAGGGTCGGCTGGGTCCATGTCCAACTGATTAGCGAGTCGTCGCCAGAGGCTGTCATTGCCTACAGCGATCTGCACCAGCCTGCCATCCGCGCACTCGTACGCGCCGTAGGGACAGACGGTTGGATGTTGGTTGCCATCCGGCTTCGGAACCTCGCCTCCCGTCAGCCAACGGGCGCCTTGGAACGTGTGCAACCCAACTGAAGCCGACAGCAGAGAAGTGAAGACCACGCGTCCACGACCGGTGCGGTGCCGCTCTTCAAGGGCCGCAAGCACGCCTACGATGCCGAATAGAGCCGCGGAGAGGTCCGCCATGGGCAAACCCATTTTCATGGGGCCCGACTGTGCCGATCCGGTGACGCTCATCAATCCGGCCTCGCCCTGGACGATCTGGTCATAGCCAGCCCGCTGGTTCATGTCGCCGTCGGGCCCGAACCCGGAAATGGCCAAAATTATCGCTCGCGGGTTCAACGCCCGGATCACCGAATGACCGATGCCAAGGCGGTCCAACACCCCGGGCCGGAAGTTCTCGACTACGATGTCTGCCTTCGTCACCAGCTTCTTCAGGCGCTCCAGGTCACGCTCAACGTGGAAGTCGAGGCAAACCGACTCCTTATTGCGGTTAACCGATAGGAAGTACGTGCTTACCGCCCCCTCTCCTGCGCCTAGGAACGGTGGGCCCCACTGACGTGTCTCGTCACCCACTATTGGTCGCTCGACTTTGATAACGCGGGCTCCGAGATCGCCCAACAACATGGCTGCAAATGGCCCAGTGAGGACGCGTGACAAGTCGACAACGGTGAGTCCGGCTAGAGAGGTCAGTCGCCCGGGTGTCTTCTCGGCGCCCACTCCGCCAGTCCTCCACGATTCCACTGCTGGTTCAATGTGAGTCTCTCTAGTGTCGCGCCTCTCGGCGGGAGTTCTTTGCTTCATCACGTCCCATTGCCAATTTCGATGCTTGCGTTACGGAGTTCTTCGAGTAGTTCCGGCTCACGGGCGAGAATTCGCTGACGTGGGCCCGAGAATCCGAGCGCGGCGATTAGCGTGCCGCTACGGCTGCGGACCGGTACGGCTATGCCGCCAACGTCTTCGCGCCACTCGCCCCTGTTGAGGGCGTATCCACGCGTGCGTACCAAGTCCAATTCCTTGAGCAATTCCTCGTGGGACGTGATCGTGCGCGGCGTGTAGGCGATGGCCGACTTCACCCGCCGTTCGATCTCGTCGGCACTCTGGAATGCCAAGAGCACCTTTCCCGTGGCCACCGCGTGCGCCGGCGCACGGCCCCCCAATTCGGTGTAGCTGCGAATCGGCTGCCAGCCCTCTCCCTTGGCGATGTAGACCACTTCACCGGTCGAATACACTGCAAGGTGAACTGTCTCGCCGAACTTGTCGACGAGCCTGCGCACCACATCGGCAGCCGCGTTGCTCAAAGCGTCTGTTCCGACCGCCGAGAGTCCGATTTCCCACAGCCGGCTGCTCAACCGAACAGTGCCGTCGTCGAACCCTTTTGCTACCAGGCCGTGATATTCCAGGCTCCAAACGAGCCGATAGACGGTGGAACGATTCCACGTCGTCGCTGCGGCTATCTCTCGCATCGTGAGCGGTCCTGACGACAGCAACTCAAGCAGCATGATGCCTCGCCCGAGAGTCTGGAGATACAGGTTCCCGGCCGGGGTGGGCTCTAAAGGATCACTCATGTTCGACAAGCCCCTCTTGCGATCGGCGTACTGAGTGACTGTCCGCAAATACATTGCGGCCTATTGGGTCGGCCGGGCCTCCCGGTCGAGCAAGGCGGCCCAGGCCCCGAGACATCCGTTCAGACAGCCCCGATGGCTCAAACGAAGCTACAAGATGGTCCATGGGCGACCCTCCGCCCTTCGGGTCACTAGGGGCGCGGAGGGCGCTCAGAACCCGCCCAACGGCTGGCTGACCCAGCTCTCCGAGCGATTCCGCCAGCACAGACATCTCCGCACGCACAACGTCCTCGTCCGCCACGTTCCGTGATAGGCCGACCAATTCTGCGACCTCCGCGTCGATGGTGCGTTGGCCCAAGACCAATTGCAAAGCCACACTGCTTCCAACCACGCCACTCAGCCGACTGACGCCTAGGACGACACCAAAGCGCGCCCCCGGGAAGCGAAAGCTTGCTCGCCTTCCCGTGAGCCGGATATCGCAATGGGTGAAAAGGTCGGCGCCTGCCCCGACCGCGGCGCCGTCTGCATAGGCAACTGTCACGAAGGGCGAGGCGAGCAACTCATCGAAGAGCTGCTGGATCTCCACGAACCGCCGCCGAAGTAGTTGCTCACCGGGATCGCTCTTGCGTTCGAATCCCGAGGAAAATGCCGGTCCATCGTGCCGGATCTCCATCAGCACACGCCCCTCGGCCGCGCAATCGGCCACATGACGACGGAGATCGGACACAGTCTCTCGAGCCAGCGCGTTGCGTGTCGCGTCGTCTTGCAGTGTTAGCACAACGATGCTCCCCCTCTCTTCCCGAAGCACGTTCATGGGGCACCCGCCGCGGTACGTTCATGCTCCTGGATAATGCTCCGGGCACGCAGTTGGGTCGCGGCGTCAACCATGCCGTGCCCTTTGAGGTAGGCCGCGCCACCGTCCGCGAGGGTCGCGAGCACCGAGCGCGCCCAGGAAACTTCTTCGTCGGAATAGGCAAAAGCACGGTGAGCAACCTCGATCTGTGACGGATGGATAACCCAAGTGCCATCGAATCCCAGACCGGCGGCCAGCCGGCATTTGCGCGCAAAGCCTTCTTCATCCCGAAAGTTGCTGTAGGGCCCGTCAAACGCCGCAATTCCCGCGGCGCGAGCGGCGGCAAGAACCGCAATGCGCACCGGGTGCCAGACGTCCAGGCCAGTGTCGGGCAGCGCGCTGGCTAGCAACCGGGTGCGGGCGCCAAAGCTCGCCGCAAGGTCTCCGGTACCAAGGGTCACAGCAGTCACCCGTGCCGACGCCGCAAGAATCTCTTCGATCTGGAGCAGCGCCGCGGCGGTCTCCACCAGCACCTCGATCTGCACGCCACCCTTCTGATAGCCGCCCTCAACTGCGTCCAGATGGTCGCTGACGCTTCTTACCTCACCTGCCGACGTAACTTTAGGGATCACTACGAAGTCAACATTGTTCCCCAGGCGACAGAGCAATTCGAGATCTCCGCCGATCCAGTGCGATGCAAGGCCATTAATCCGGATCCCAATGGATACACCGGACCAGTCCTCACGGCTCAGAGTGTCGAGCACGGCCACCCGAGCAGCCTCCTTCTCGTTCAAAGGCACCGAATCCTCTAGGTCTAAGAAGACCGCGTCGGCCAGAGATTCACGAGCACAACTCGACATACGCCGCTTGTAGCCGGGCGTAGATAGAACGGTACGAGTCAACGTTCGGCTCATGAATGTCCTCCAGCGGTTGGCAACGACTATGGAAGGGTGGAGACGCGGGGGCTAACTCGTACCCGTCTTTCGTCGAACGACCCCGTCGGTCGCCATCGACGAACGCTCATCGACTGAGTAGCCGAGTTCGGCGAGGATGCTGTCGGTGTGTTGGCCGAGTTCGGGTGGACCGACCTCGTTGACCGTTGCGAAGGATCCGAATTTGACAGGGAAGTCGAGAATCTTGACTTCGCCGACCGCACTAGGAACCTTCTGGACTAGCTCCGCCCACTCCATTCTCGGATGTTCCATTCCTTCGGAAAACTCGTTCATCGCGCCTGCCGGAATGCCAACCGCATCGAACAGTGGGATCCATTCATCCCGGGACTTCCTGAGCATCGCCTCGCCGATCAGGTCGTTAAGGGCCTCACGGTTCCGCAGCCGCAAGGTATTGGTGCAGTAGTCAGGGTGCTCGACGAGCTCAGGCAGGCCGATTACAGTGCAGAAGTTCCTCCAACGATCGGTACTGTCACCACCCGCAGCGATGATTACGGACCGCCCGTCTCGGGCGGGGTACGGGCCGTAGGGGAAGAGCGTGTGGTGGCTCATGCCCACACGCCCGGGCTCACGGCCCTGATACCAGTGCAAATAGGGGAAGTAGCCACTCCAGCTCATCAGCGTGTCGAACATGGCAACGTCGATGATCTCGCCACGCCCAGTCTGCTCGCGTTGATACAGGCCCGTCATGATCGAGGCAAAGGCGTACATGCTGCCGGAGAGATCGGCTGCTGAGATCGACAACTTCGCGGGCCCTTCCGGTGTTCCATTCGTGCGTAGAATTCCGGTCTCGCCCTGAATGATGAAATCGAGCGCCGATCGCTCGCGATAGGGTCCTTCTTGTCCGAATCCCGAGACCTGGCAGATAATCGCGCGTGGATTTGTGTCTTTCATAACGCCAGGGCCTAAGCCCATGCGTTCCAAAACGCCCGGTACATAGTTTGCGATGACGACGTCACATCTCTCGATCAACTGTAAGGCGATCGCCTTGCCGCGCTCGGACTTCAGATCGAGGGCGAGGCTCTCCTTGCCTGGATTCACCCAAACGTGACCCGAGCACATGCCCTTCACGTTGGTGTCCCATCCGCGGATTGTATCCCCCCTGTCAGGTCGCTCGATCTTGATCACCCGCGCACCCAATTGGGACAGCATGCGGGTGCAGTATGGACCGGAGACGCCTTGAGTGAAGTCGACAACCAAGATCCCGTCGAGTGGTGGTTTCATGCCCTCACACCTGGCGTGTCGTTTTCCCGTCGACGGACGAGGATGGTCCGGATGCCCCGGGCAATGACCTCGCCCACTTGATTCCGGCCGGTAAATCGGTAGACGAGTTCCCCGCAGTCGGAACGGTTGCTCGCGCGAACCTCGACGACGATGCTCTCGGCGAAGAGAGTGTCTCCTGGGAACACCGGTGACTCAAGTGAAACGTCGTCAAGCGCAACGTCGCCCAGTGAGTGTTCGCCCATGTCGTGGGAGGTCAGTCCGATTACGAACGAAAGCGTACATCCCCCCATTACCAGCATGTCCCGAGCGAAGCCCCCTCCCATCATCTGTTCGGCATACGGCCGATTGAAGTGCGACTGTGCCGTATTCATAGTCATGTGGGTGATGCGCAGATTGTCGTACGCCGAGACTGTGCGCCCCCGTTCGTGCGGGTACACCTGTCCGACCGAGAAGTCCTCGAAGAAGTTGCCGGATTCGCTCATGCTGGGGCCCCTTCAGCCTGTTTGAGTAGCGAACGGGCGATCACCTCACGCTGGATGTCGCTTGTGCCCTCGCCGATGGGTAGCAGCCCGGAATCACGCCAGTAGCGATTCACTGGGGATTCGAGAGCGTAGCCGCTTCCGCCGTGGATATAGAGTGCGTCCCAGCAGACTTTATGTGCCGTCTCGGCAGCAAATAGCTTTGCCATTCCGGCCTCGAGGTCAACTCGTCCGCCGTCCTGATAGCGTCGAGCTACCGAGAGGCTAAGTTCACGAGCTGCTTGGATCTGCGTTGCCATGTCGGCCAACTTGAAACGCACGGCTTGAAATTCGGCTATCGGTTTGTCGAACTGAACGCGCCGCCGCGCGTGGGCCAGCGCCGCCTCGTAAGCCGCACGTGCAAGCCCGATGCAGCGGAAGGCAAAGAATACGCGGGCGGAGACCAAGCTGCCAGCCAGCTGCTTGAAGCCCTCGCCCTCAACGCCGCCGACGAGATTGTCCGCAGGCACCTTCAGGTCGTCGAAATGAAGAACATAGGACTTCATCCCGCGATAGCCGGCTACTGGGATGTGCGAGCCCGTGAGAGCAGGGGCGATGAAGTCGTTGCCCGGCTCCTTCTCGACCATTAGAAGGCTAACCCCTCTGTGCTTGTGCTCCTTACTGGTGCGCACGTAGACGCGCAATAGGTTGGCACGGTCCGCGAAGGTCGTCCACAACTTCGTTCCATTGACGACGTAGGAGTCGCCCTCGCGCGTCGCCGTTGTTTTGATATTCGCCGCGTCTGAGCCAGCGTCCGGCTCGGTGCCAGCTGACGCACTCTGGATCTCGCCTGTGGCGATCTTGGCGAGCCAGCGATCCTTTTGCTCCTTCGTGCCATGCATGTCGAGCAGGCGCGACGTACCGGCGGCGCGACTGATCACGCTGCCGACAGACAAATTGGCTCGGCAGAGCTCTTCGGTCACAAGGCAGAATGAAATCGCGTCGAGCCCAAGTCCACCGTACTCCTCAGGAACTAGGAGGGAGAAGAACCCGAGTTTGGCCATGTCTTGGAGAAGATCCTCCGGCATGCCGCCCTCGGGCTTATCTAGGCTATCAGCAATGGGCATTACGCGGTTCTCCGCAAAGTCACGCGCCATTTCCTGGATCTCCAGGTGTCCGGCCGTAAGCAGTCCCGACCTCAGTTTGTCGGCGTCGCTCAATTCTCTTCTCCATTCGGGTTCATACGACTCAGGTTCGTGCGCTGATAGTTCACGACGACATCCCCCTCTTGCTTGCGGCCAATTGAGCGCCAAGTGACGATGCCCCAACCCGGATGAGAGCGGGATTCACGGCGACCAATGACCTCGGAGGAGGCCGTGATAGTGTCGCCAGGATATACAGTGGCGCCGAATCGCAGTCCTCTCATGCCGAGGAATGGTCCGCGTCCTTCGGTGAGGTCGTGAACGCTCAAACCCATCACCGTGTTGTAAACGAGCAACGGATTGACCACGATGTCGCGGAAGCCGAGGCTCATTGCGTACGGACGGTCGAAATAGATCCGATTGAAGTGCAGCGCCATTGTGCTGAACTCCACTGCTTCCGCTTCGTTGATCGTGCGGCCCCAAGCGTGGTCGAAAATCCTTCCCACCGGGAAGTCCTCAAAATAGTGCTGTGGTCCACTGCACAGCATCCCATTCGTCACGTTTCTGGTCACAGTCCTTCTGCTCGTCTGTGTGTACGATGTGCGCTCCTCGCGGCCGAGGTCGTGCGTTCCGCGACCAAATCGACACGTTTGAGCATGCGCCAGTCATTCGTCCGTGCAGCGCGTCCCGACGGCGGACACAGGGAGTGACAGCGTCTAGCCCCAACGATCACTTCGCAGGCCTCCTCACCGACTGTCGTCCTGAACATGCTGCTGTGCGGTTCGAATAATAAACACGCGTGTTGAATTAGCAAGCAAGTGCAGCGTACACCTCCGCCCTTCCGTGTCAACCGTCCCGTCGGGCCATGCTGAAACCTGAAGTCGTACTCGCCCTCCGGCCCAGCCATCCAGGGCATCGGCGGCCTTTGTGCCGGACTCCGCTTGTTGCCAGCCCGCAACAGCCAAGGAACACGGCGCGGCATGAGGCCGATACGGTCAGGCCATGCCGACATTCATCGTCACCAACGCAGCCAGCTGCTCCTCGGTCAACGCGGATTGAGCATCCGACTTGCTCCAGTCGGATGCTCGATCGTCGTGCCCGCCAGGAACGGCTCGGTCGCATCTCCTTGGCCTCGGGCGCAGAAGCGCATGCTGCCCGCAGCATGCGCGGTCCACTCCCACCGAGCTTCTTCCTCATCATCAATTTTCAGCGCCGCCGACACTTCCGGTAGACGGCCAGGTCACGCCCACTGCCGGCGACACAGGCCCGGGTATTGCACAGCCGTATGACCCCAGCACTGTGGCATGTGCCTCCCGCATGCGGCTTCTCGTGGGTTCACCCAGGATCCCTACGTCGCACTGGCGATCATGCCGGCCTGAACGGCCGCTCACCGTCGTGCCGGCCCCGGTTGCACGACTTTCGCCATTCCTTCGCCGTGCGCGCGATGCTAGACGCCTACCACCACGACGGCGATCCCGCCGCACGGCTACGGCACCTCTCGACCTGGCTGGGACACACTGGGCCGGCCAATACCTTCTGGTACCTGCACGCCGCCCCCGAACTGTTGACGCTGGCGGCCGATCGGCTGCCGTTTCACTGGGCCGGGGGCACAACACCATGACCGTCCTGGTCCCGCGCTGCAGGCGTTCTTCACCGACCGGCTGCAAACCCAACTGGGCGCCAGCGGCCATACCGTCGCCGCCCACCGCGACACCGGGCGCATGCTGCTGTCCTTCGCCCCCCGCACCGGTATCCCCGTCCCGGCTTGATCTGTCCGACCTGGACAAATGCGTCGTCGCCGCCTTCCTCGATCACCTCGAAGTCGACCGCGGTAATAGCGTGCGGACTCGAAACGCTCGACTCGCCGCGATCCACTCCCTGTTCACCTTCGCCGCGCTGCAGCAACTGGAGCACGCCGCCCTGCTCGCCCCAGGTCCTCGCCATCCCACCCAAACGCCACGACCGCACCCAGGTGACCTACCTCGGCCCGAGTGAGGTCAGTGCGCTGCTCGCCGCACCCGACGTCACGACCTTGGCCCGGGCGACGCGACCATGCCCTGCTGCAAGTCGCCATCACCACCGGGCTGCGGATCAGCGAACGACCGGCCTGACCGCCGCGACACGCACCTGGGAAGCGGAACCCACGTGCTCTGCCACGGCGAAGGTCGCATGGACCGTGCCACGCCACTGACCAGCGAGACGACCGCGACGCTGACCACCTGGACCCGGGAGCTACCGAGAGACGAAGCGCACCCGCTGTTTCCGACCTCGGCTGCGAGGCCCACGAGCAGTGACGCGGTCGCGGCCCGCCTCGCCGTCCACGCCGCTACAGCGGCAGCCACCTACCCGTCCCTGACGACCAAGAAGATCAGTCCCCACGTCCTGCGGCACACCGCCGCGATGCGACTGCTCCACGCCGGCGTAGATCTGGCGACCATCGCACTATGGCTGGGTCACGAGTCGCCCGAAACGACCCAGATCTACCTGCACGCCGACATGACCATCAAGGAACGCGCCATCGCTCGCACAACCCCCACCGGCTCCCCGCCAGGTCGCTACCAGCCCCAGGACCCCCTCCTGACCTTCCTCTGCAGACTCTGATTATGCCGACTGCATCCACCCGAAGCCCGCCAACCGCAACGCCTGCCGGGTCGTTATCGGCATAACACCCCCTATGCCGATATCTGCATAGGGGGTGGAAGCGTCACACTTCGGAAGAGGGTGTCCTGCCCGGCGACCTTGTACTTCTCGGCGTCGAAGTCCGAGATTCGCCGCACGATCAGCCGGCCGGGGACCTGCTCGGGCTTCTTGGCTTACGGGGGTCAAGTGCACGATGAGGCTCATGGGCGCCTACCTTCACGCGAGCCTTCAAACGGGGCAACAGAAGCGTTGACATCCTTCGTGGGTTATGCGATTTTACGAACATGCGCGTGCTCACTTAC
>CAZEAV010000015.1:0-14312 GCA_964510215.1 uncultured Iamiaceae bacterium | reverse complement strand
GGTGGTGGCCAGGGGCGGGGTCGAACCGCCGACCTTCCGATTTTCAGACAGACGCGAACGTGCAGGCCGGGGGCGGTCTTGGGAGCGTCGTGCAACAACTCGTGCAACATCTCGGGTCCGTCAGTAGCTCTTCGGGAGCTTGGTGGCGTCGCAGTCCAGAGCCAGCTGCGACAGTGCCTTGGCGATCTGGGCGTCTCGTCCCTCGACGGCGTGCATGTAGCGCTGGGCGGCGGCGGTTGAGGAGTGGCCGAGCCGCTTCTTGAGGTCGACCAGGCTCGCGCCGGTGGACGCAGCGAGGCTCTGGCCGGTGTGCCGCAGGTCGTGGAAGGAGATGTCGACACCGACCTTCTTCCGGGCGCGGACGAACGCCTGGTAGACGGCGTTGCTGCGCACGCGGTTGCCGTAGCGGTCGACGAAGAACTGATCACCGGAACTGCTGCACGTGGGACCGCAACACCGACGCCTCGCCACCGGGACCGGGTGAGTCAAGAACGGCGACCGCTGGACCGTCACCGACATCACCCCGGACGGCGAGACCACCGTCACTCGCACCAGCAGGACGGGAAGCGCCAGCCGGGGACAGGTCATCCTGCCAGCCGCCTACGCCCGCGAGCACCTCGAGCTCGGCTACGCCACCACCGCCTACCGAGCCCAAGGACGCACCGTGCAGACCGCGCACACCATGGTCACCGCCGCCACCGGCCGCGAAGTCCTCTACGTCGCCGCCACCCGCGGCCGGGACGCCAACACCCAGTACGTCGACACCCGCTACGACCCCGACCCGGACACCGCCCATGCCTCGGCCGAGGAGCAGACCGCGGCCGACGTGCTGCGGCACGTGCTGGCCACGCCGGTCGCCGACACCTCTGCCACCGACACCATCGCCGCCAGCTGGAGCGAGCGCCACCACATCGCCCGGATCTGGGCCGAGTACGCCACCATCGCCGCCGCGGCCCACCACGACCGGTATGACGCGCTGGTCGCCACCTCCGGACTTGCCCCCGACCACCTCGCGCAGGCCCGGGCATCCACAGCCTACGAGCGGCTGCTTGCCGACCTGCGCCACGCCGAAGCCCGCGGCCTGGACGTGAACAGAGCCTTCCCGCGGCTGGTCACCGGCCGCACCCTCCAGAGCGTCGACGATGTCGCCGCCGTCCTGCACAGACGAGTGGAACGCTGGGCCCGAGCCGCTGACCCACACGACACCCTCACGGAACCCCGCATTGCCGGACTCTTCCCCTCCGCCGTCCACGTCCATGACCTCGATCTCGAGCGTGGGCTCAGCGAGCGGCAAGAGCTCCTGGAGGGCCGCGTCCGCGAACTCGCCGTCCACGCCATCGAACGACACCTCGAGTGGACCCGACCCTTCGGGACGCCACCTGGCCAGCCGCAAGCACGGGCTGTCTGGCTCCACCGACTGGCCACTGTCGCCGCCTACCGCGAACGGTGGATCATCATCAGCCAGAACCCGCTCGGCGCCGACAAGCCCACCAGCAACGAACAACGGTCGCAACGTGACCTGGCCCAGACGGCCATGGACCGTGCCCGGGCCGCGGGACCGCCGACGCCTAATGCTGTCGGTGGCGGGTTCCACACTATGGACAGGGATCTCGGACGAAAGGGAGTCGAACTGTGAAAGCCCACCGGCGTCATCGACGATCCGCTGAACCGTCGCGCCCAAGGGGCTGGCTGGCAGGGCGTGCTGATGCTCGCAGACTCGCCATCGAGATCGGGCATGGACAACCCGACGCCGCACTCGATGTGATGGCTCTCGGAATCGTTCTCCAACCGCACGAAGTCGCCTATAGGTACGTGCCGACCCGGCTCAGCGCATTCGACCACGGCCGCTGGGCCCCTCCCAGTGCCGCCCGAGTCTTGGTCACGGATTACCGGCTCGCGTGCATGTTGTCTATCGGGTGTCTCGCCAGCTTGCCGTGGCACGGTCTCTTTGGACTCTGTATCGACATCGACCACGCCTGTGTCACCCTCGACTACGCCGACGGCGCACCGATAGCGCTCACGGGTGACTTCGCCCCCGTCACCGCGGTGGCGGCTGTCGCCTGCACTTATGGGTCTGCCACCCTGCTGACACACCCAGGCTTGGCGCCGCTTCGCCACTGATCCGGCAGGACTCCTGTGGCGAGCTCGCGAGAACGTCTCGGGGATGTGGTAAAGCTCCAGGAGTGTCGATCTCACACATTGGGACGGTCTCACGAATTGTGAATAGCAAAGGTCGTTGGGATCACTGAACCGTTAGGTCCCACGGAGCCTACGGACACTCGGCCGACTTACGCCCGGTGCATCTCAACGGGCCTCAGGCTTGCATCCAGAACCCGATTCTAGCGACCCCGAATGGCCCACGAAATCAGGCAGTAACCTTCTCTGCGGCATCTTCCGAAGTCTCATCCGGTTCGGCTGTCGACTCTTCAACGCCCCCGTAGATGTATGGCCTGAGCACGTGGCTGCGCGATGGATGACGCAGCTTGCTCATCGACTGCTTCTCGATCTGGCGTATGCGCTCACGCGTCACGTGGTAGATCTTGCCGATTTCCTCAAGTGTCATTGGCTCTCCGGTGGTGAGGCCGAAGCGCATGGACACGACATCTGCCTCGCGTTCGGTGAGCGTATCAAGCACAGTCTGTAGGTCCTCCTGGAGAAAGCCGAGCTCGACTTCGCGCTCAGGGTCTAGCTCGGGATCGGCGAGGTCCAGCAGGTCGGCTAAGGTGGACTCTCCTTCGGGGCCAATCGGGGTATCCAGGGAAAACAGGTCGCTCGGTCCGAGGCGCAAGCATTCTCGCACTTGTGTGTCCGTTAGGTTGCACGCCAGAGCGACCTGATGTACTGACGGGGCTTCGGTGGCGACGGTGAGACGTGCGCGAACAGCCCACACTTTGAGCACACGATCCACCATGTGAACAGGCAGGCGGATAAGCCTCGCTTCGTTGGCGATGCCGCGCGTTATCGATTGGCGCACCCAATGCATTGCATATGTCGAGAATTTGTTGCCCAAGCGGGGATCGAACAGCTCAATGGCACGAATGAGTCCGATGACGCCATGCTGAAAGAGGTCGTCATAAGCCATTCCTGAAGGCGCGTAGCGCTGGGCGACCGAGTGCACGAGTCCCTGGTTGTGCAGCAGCAAGCACTCCGCCGCCTGCCGTGATTCTCCGGTCAGCCGGGCGAAATCGCCCTGGTCGAGCGGTTTGCCCGCTTCGCCTCGTACCAGAATGGCGAGCCCGACTTCCTCTTCGGAGCGCAGGAGCACCCTGGCATGGTTCGTGATGAACCTGTCGAGCTCCAGTCGGCGGCGGGCTGCTGTGACAGCGTGGCCGTGCTCCCTACAGAGGTCCTTGGGCCCGTCGATGCCAGGGCCGTTGGCAGTGCTGCTGGGCGTAGGTTGGGGCGCAGCCGGGAGACGCGCCGGTGGGGCTGCGACCGGAGGCGCGTCCTCCTCGATGGCGATACCAGCCTTTGCGAGCAGACGCTCGACTTCGGGCCGAATCTCATCGATCGGTTCCTGCAAGGTGCCCAGCACGCGTTCGATTCGGGTACGACGTATGACGTGATCACGCACGAACGGCTTGAGTCGAGCGAGTACGCGACCGATGTACTCAATGTCCACTGCGCGGTCCCCATTGGTCGAGCCTGTACCTTTGCACACAGCATCCGGCGTCGGGCAGAATTATATGGCAGAGGCACTGACGGGGAGCGAGCTTGAAAATGATACCGGCCGAGCTTGGCTCGGACTTGACGACCACATCCGAACGGCGCGTGTTCGACGCCTTGGCGGCGATCAGTTCTGGTGGAACGGCGCTCCACTCCCTCAACCTCCCGACGCACGAGTACAAGCTCACCGCAGAGCTGGACTTTGTGCTCGTGCTCGACGAGCTCGTGCTGGTCCTGGAAGTCAAGGGTGCTCAGGTCTCCTGCAGCAATGGGCTGTGGACGTACAGCGACCGTAGCGGACACTTCCGACAAGACCGGGAGGGTCCCTTCAGGCAGGTCACCAGCGGCATGTATGCCCTTCGTGATCGACTGCGACAGCGCGTCGGAGCAGAAGTCGATGGTGTGGCCTTCGGCTTCCTGGTGGTCACGCCCGACGTGGATTTGGCGCTAAGCAGCTTTGAGTGGGACGCCGAGACGTATTGCGGACGTGGCCAGTTTCAACGGGAATTCATCAAGGTGGTCAACCGAGCAACGGCATACTGGCGGGCGCGTCAACCAGAGAAGTCGATGATCGACCAACATCTTCAGCGCAAGCTTCTGCAGGAGCTGCGGCCAAGCTTCGACCGCTCACCCCTCCTGGACGCTCGTGCCAGCACTCTGGATTCCGCGTTCGTCCGCCTGACGGATGAACAGTTCTCGCGACTCGATCTCATCAGCGAGGCCCCGCGCGTCATTTGCAGCGGGGGCGCCGGGACAGGCAAGACCTTTCTCGCTATCGAGGCGGCGCGGAGGCAGGCTCTCGCCGGCCACTCTGTGCTGTTTACCTGTCGGAGCCCGATCCTCGCGTCCTTCGCCGCATCGCTGTTGACCGGAACCCGAGTTGCTGTGTGCCCCCTGTCCGGCATTCCGGCGCACCAGCTCTTTGATGTTCTCGTCATTGATGAGGCTCAAGACCTCATGAACTTCGACAGCCTGGATCGGATCGAAGGTGCGCTCTCGGGCGGTTGGGGTGATGGTCGATGGGTGATGTTCATGGACCAGAACCGACAGGCGCATTTGTACGGCGACTTTGACCTTGAAGCACTGCATTTCGTCCAGTCTTTCAGTCCGGTGCCAGCCACTTTGCGCACCAACTGCCGGAATACTCGCGAGATTGTCTTCCAGACGCGGGCTCTGACCGGCGCGGATACCGGCGTGTCCGCCGCGGGCTCCGGGCCCGAGGTGACGTTCGCGCAGGTGAGCGACGCGGAAAACGTGGCGGCAGCCCTGGAGGCCCACCTGCGTTCCCTGCGCGAGCAGGAGGTGTCGGTGGGCCATGTCACCATCGTCTCGCTTCGGGGTGATTGGGATACGAGTGCCGCCCGGCAACTGCGCCAGGCACGAAAGGGGAAGCTGCGTCTGCTTGACAAAGTCTCCGCGGCCAACTGGCCAGGGAACGTGCTCACATGGGCATCGGCTGTCGACATCAAGGGCTTGGAGAACCGGTTTGTGTGCGTGATAGACATTGACACGTTGGACTCGGACACGGACGTTGACCTCTTGTACGTAGCTCTGAGTCGTCCGCGAGCCGGACTGTGGGTTGCCGTCACTCCCGCCATCGGCGCACGCGTCGCGGAGCTCTACCAGACCCACGCGGCGGCGGCACTCGAGGCATTGAACAAGGTTGGCGCATGACGACGCTTTCTCAGACTCGAGCAGACTTCGTGGCCTACGTGAGACGCCAGCTCGTCGGTCCCTTCTCTGGACCGAACGAGATCATCTTCGACCCGCCGAACCGCCGGTACCTCATGGGCGTCCTGTTCCCGCGCCAGGTGTCCTTCGCCGGCTACGCAGAGCGAGAGGGGGAGGAGCAGGACGAGCTGGCCACGGGTGGCGGTGACGAAAGCCAGTTCAGCGATGATCCGGTGTCGGCGGCCAATGACTTCCTGCCTGCCTCCCAAGGGCTGTCCTTCTTCACCACCGCTGCCTCACTGACGGTGAAGGCCCGTGCGGCCGAGTACGAGACTCTTAGTGGTAAGGCCGCTGAGGAAGCTCTCATCGCCGAGAAGGTTCAGGACGGCGGTCCCACCGAGGAGCAGGACGAAGATCCCCGGCGGAGGGTTTCCGGCTCGAAGCGGATCTGGCGGCGCAGCCCGCTGGACGAGGAGACTGTGTCACTCAACGTCGAAGATGCCGATGTCAAGTCCATCTGGCGTGGCAGGGCCGAGCTGCATGCCCGGTGGCGTAAGTACCCTCACGGCAATCTCGTCACGATCACGCTGGTCAATGCACGCACGAGCGAAGACGAGCATCCCGAGCGAGCATGGGACGACTTGCTTCTCCAGGTCGAGTTCGACGTGAGGTTGACCGATGGCGGTGAGGTACTTGAGTACCCTTCGGTAGCGATGGCATCGCACGACCCCGAGGAGCAGGAATTACGGCTGGCTCACCGTCGGTCTCGGGTGTTCGCCATCGGACACGGCTGCTCGCCGGACTGGCAGGATACCGACGACGGGGTCCACGCCGTCCGTTCAGAGGTCATGCCGTCGTACGTCGTTCCGCGTGTCAGTGCCGAAGGAGACGCGGCGCAGGCACTCGACGTTGCCTGGCTCGCAGACGACTCTGTGTCGGCTGACGAACTTGTCCGCGAACTCGATGCCTTTGTCGACCCATACGCGGACTGGATCGAGAAAGTGTCCGCTGAGGCAGCGGCCCTCGACGAGAAGTACGCCCCGGCCGCGGAGCAGGTGATGAGACGCTTGGAGCGTGCCCGGGCTAGAATGCGTGACGGCGTGCAGGTCTTCGCCAGTCACCCTGACCGCGCCAAGCTAGTCGAGGCCTTCCGACTTGCCAACCGAGCGATGCTGATTCAAATGCGGCACAGTGAGAAGGACCTGGCTGGCACACGGCATCCGCGCAGTGCTGCCCCAGACCTTCCGACGGACTATCCCAGCGGCGCTCAGTGGCGCCCCTTCCAAATCGGCTTCTTCCTGACCACGCTGCACGGTCTGGTTGAACCCGAACACGAGGACCGCGACGTCGTAGACCTCATCTGGTTCCCCACCGGCGGTGGCAAGACTGAGGCCTATCTGCTGGTCGCTGCCTTTGAGATATTCCGTCGCCGGTTGATGGATGGTGCGAAAGGTGCAGGTACGACAGTCATAAGCCGGTACACGCTGTCACTGCTGACTGCTCAGCAGTTTCAGCGTACAGCGTCGACGATCGCCGCCTGTGAGCACCTTCGACGCAATGCAACGTCCAAGCTCGGCGATGCCCCAATCTCGATCGGCTTGTGGGTGGGTGAGGCGACGACGCCCAACCACTACGTGCAGGCACGGGAGCGCTTCGATGAGCTCCGCGACGCAGGCGAGACCGACGACCGCTTCCTCCTCGAGCGCTGTCCATGGTGTGGGACCGAGATTGTGCCACGCGAACACAGGGACGATGACGCAGAGTATGGCATTGCCTCTACCGATCAGTCGTTCAGGTTCCACTGCACGTCAAGCAAGTGTGAGTTCAATGCGGAGCTGCCTGTGCTGGTCATCGATGACGCACTGTACGAGAGCCCGCCGACATTCCTTCTCGGGACGGTGGACAAGTTTGCCCAGCTCGCTTGGGTGCCGGAGTCCGGCAAGCTGTTCGGCAGAGTGAACGAGACGCTGCCTCCGACGCTCATCATCCAGGACGAGTTACACCTGCTGACCGGTCCGCTTGGAACGACGGTTGGCCTGTATGAGGCGGCTATCAACCTCCTTTGCGAGTCGGAGGGGCGACCGCCGAAGGTTGTCGCCTCAACAGCGACAATCCGCCGCGCCTCGGCGCAGATCAATGGGCTGTTTGGCCGGCCGGTTGACCTCTTCCCGCCTTCGGGCGTCGACGCCGACGACTCTTACTTTGCCCGCGTGGATGAAGGTGTGCCAGGCCGACTCTACGTCGGCATTATGGCGCAGGGTCACACGTCGGATACCGCCGTAGCGCACTCGGGCGCTGCACTTCTGCAAGCCCCGGTTGACCTCGGCCTGACTGGGGGTGCACGGGACGCATACTGGACGGTCGTGGCCTACCACAGCTCGCTGCGTGAGCTAGGTCGTACCGTCACCATCGCCCGGGACGACGTTCACTCCCGCCTTGGGGGCTTGATCGTCGGACGCCCGAGGCGTGACTACAACGTCGATGAACTCTCGTCGTCGGTTCCGCGCGCACAGCAGCCTCGACTCCTTGAGCGACTCAACTTGTCCTGCTCTAGCCAGCACTGTGTGGACTTCCTGGCCACCACCAACATGCTTTCAGTCGGCGTGGACGTGCCCCGACTGGGTCTGATGCTCATGAACGGGCAGCCTAAGGCAACAGCCGAGTACATCCAGGCCACCAGCCGCGTGGGACGCTCGTCGGCACCGGGCCTGGTGTTCGGTCTGTTCCGATCCACCAAACCACGCGACCGCTCTCACTACGAGAACTTCCGTGCCTATCACTCGGCGCTGTACCGGCACGTCGAGCCGACCAGCGTCACGCCGTACTCACCTCCGTCCCGCGAGCGAGCCCTACACGCGGCGCTCGTCATCCTCGTCCGCCACAAGCTCGGTCTTGCTGACGACGGCAGAGCTGGTGAAGTCGCGAAACACGTCGAGGCGGTGCGCGCGGTGGCTGATGCGCTGATCGACGTAGTGGAACGTGTCGAACCGCGCGAGCGTGTCGGCGCGCAGAACTACCTCGACAAGTTCATTGACGACTGGATCGAACGCGCTCGGCGGGCCGAGGACGAGAGCAAGCTCCTGTACTACCGATCCAGCGGCAAGGGGCAGATCAATCTCATCAAGCAGTTCAACGCCAAGGGCGACGCGTGGCCGACCCTCGGTTCCATGCGCAACGTGGACATGGAGTCGATCATTGAGGTAGCTCACGGCGTCGCATCGGGGGGGACAAACACCTAATGCAACGCAAGATCAGGCAGTCACAGACGATCATTCCATTTGGGGTCGGCGCAATCTTCGACTTCAAGGGAGAGTCGCTGGTTGGCTGCGACATCTTCCGATGGGGTGCTCGCGGCGAGACGATCCAGAGCGACCGGCTAGCGGCAGCTCTCGGCGTAGCCCAGCTCCGTGCCGCGCCGGTCATAGACAGCAACGCTTGGGCACCCTCAGCAGCAGGCGTTCCCTACTCCCGATTCCCGACTTGGCTGTTCTGCCCGAAGTGCCGTCGGATGATTCGGTGGAAGCGCTCGCTGGAGCAGAAGGGCAAAGCTCCAATCTGCGGCAACTGTCCAAAGCGCCAACCGCTGGTTCCAATGCGTTGGATTCAGATCTGTCCCAGGGGCCACATGGACGACATCGACTGGCGGCGATGGGCTCACTCTCGGAACCCAAGTCCTGAGGCACGACAGTGTCAGAAGGACAATTTGTCCTTCAAGACGTTACCGGGTAAGGGGGCCGGTGGTCTCGATACACTCGAAGTGCAGTGCCAGAGCTGCCATAGCCGACGAAATCTGATGGGTATCACGGCAAAGGGATCGCTCAAGGCGATTGGCATTTCGTGCAGTGGCCGCCAGCCTTGGCAGCGGTTCGAGGAGGGTGAGGATTGCAGCGAGATTCCGCTTGCTGTCCAGCGAGGCGCTAGTAACGTCTACTTCCCGCTGGTGCACTCTTCCATCGAGATTCCGAATCCGTCTCGTTCCGATGCCTTTAGCGAGACGGCGATGACGATCAAAGCAGACGACTTTTTCCGGCCGCTTCTGACGGTTAACGAGAGTGCGCCGATGTTTGACTTGATGGTGCAAACCTTGGCGGGCGGGCACGGCGTTGACCCAGACTTCGTGAGGGCACTGGTCCGGGATGAGAAGCAGCGAGAGGCCGGTATGGCGACCGCTGTGGAAGCGACGCCTGGTGACCTGCTCGCTGAGGAGTGGGCGGCCTTCCTGACCCCCTCGGACAATTCCGATGACCTACATTTCCGTACGCGGCACGTCGGACTGACCGCGGGCCCCCGTGAGAACGACGAGATCGCCTCATTGCTGAAAGACCGCATCGACAAGGTGGTGTTGGCTGATCGGCTCCGCGAGGTTCGGGCGCTGGAGGGCTTCCACCGAGTCACACCCGGCGGTAGGGACACTCTCGTCAGGGCCGCGCTGAATCACGCTGTGAACTGGCTTCCTGCAATGGAAGTGCGCGGTGAGGGCATATTCCTCTCGCTGGATGAGAACCGGCTCACCGTGTGGGAGGAACAAGACAGTGTGCGCCACCGAGTCGCCGAACTCGACCGGCGACTCGATGCTTCCTTTATGGCACCCCGCCTGCGAGAGCGGACCGGGCCAATTCTCAGCCCGCGCTATGTGCTGTTGCACACATTCGCTCACCTCCTCATTCGCCGTCTAGCGTTTGAGTCTGGTTACGCTGCTACCAGTCTGAGGGAGCGAATTTACGCCCGCAGCAGCCTCGAACTGGACGGTACGGCAAAGCAGGCGGGCGTGCTGATCTACACGGCCGCTGGCGACTCCGAAGGCACCCTCGGTGGCCTCGTGCGGCAAGGCGAGGCTCCCGACCTACAAGAAACCGTCCTCGAAGCGCTGCAGGACGCCATGTGGTGTTCCTCCGACCCTCTTTGCAGCGAGAACCTAGCTTCGACATTTGCCAGTCTGAACTTCGCGGCCTGCCATGCGTGCTCCCTTGTAGCCGAGACGAGCTGCGAAAGTGGCAACTACCTACTCGACCGCGTGATGGTGATTGGCAACGACCATGTGCAGGGCTTCTTCAAGCCCGTCCTCGACGCGGCCATCGTTGCGGCTGGCGAGGGGGTCAGGGGCGTCGAATGAAGTTGCCTGCCTTTGAGGATCTGTCTAAGGAACAGGACCTCATATACAACCTTGACCTCGATGGCAACTATATCGTCAGTGGTCCACCCGGAACCGGGAAGTCGGTTATGGCGCTCTACCGCGCCCAAGTCTTGACATTCGATGATCGTGAACCTTCGGTCCTCATGTACTCCAAGGTGCTGAAGCAGTACACCGAACAGGCCGCGAGTGAGGTTGACGTGGCTGGCTATGTCACCACCTTCCATAGTTGGTTCTGGAACTTCTGGCGTAAACACTACCGAACCACCCCACCGACAATGACAGGCAACTCCTATGAACCTGATTGGGCGGAGATAGCTCTGCAGTTCATGACTAACCCGCCGAGATTGGGCGCCCTCCTTGACCTCATCGTTGACGAGGGGCAGGATTTGCCCCTCGGTCTCTTCCGCATAGCACGCTTCGTCGCGAAGAACATCACAGTGTTCGCCGACGAGAACCAGCAACTCTTCGACCGGAATTCGACCTTGCACGAAATCGAGGCAGCCATATCCGCACGGGAACACCTCGAGTTGCGAAAGAACTATCGCAACACTGCTGAGATCGCGGCCGTGGCAGCCACATATTACTCAGGCGCCCCCACCGGGATCCCGACTCCGCCGGATAGGCACGGCGACAGGCCGACCCTGCGCCGGTACGCATCCCTCAACGAATTCGCAGACTTCGTTGCCCGCTACGCCAAGGTGCGCTCCAACATAAACATCGGTATCGCGTGCCCGAATCAGAATGTCCAGCGGCGGCTTTACCGCGCGTTGGAATCCCGGAAACTCGCTATTCCGGTGCAACAGTACATCTCTGGAAATCGCGCCCACAACCTGCTTGACTTCGACTCTCCGACGGTGACATTGGCGCACTATATGTCGTTGAAAGGTCTAGAGTTCGACACTCTGTTCGTGCCTGAGCTCCAACAGGTCACGGTTGATCCGACCTCTGCAGCAACCCGCATGTTGTTCTACGTCGTGATGTCCAGAGCGCGCGACGAGTTGTACTTGTCCTGGAGCGGCGTCTCGGATGCGCCAGCCATCGTCGGGGACCTGAAAGGTTTGGTGCAGGAACAGTGACATATGAAGCTCATTTGAACGTCAATGGAGCGTTGGGCGAGGTGCTCGGATCACACGAGTCCGTCGGGAAGCATCCGTCGGTCCTCGGAGCGATATCCGCGACTGGTGAGGCTCATGCTTCCAAACGGCTGCTAATACCCGAGGTAGCTAGTCAGCGCAGCAGCAATACTGAGCCAGTGGAACATGCACACACAACGTCCGTGCAGCCCCCCGAAGCCATCACGGAGGCCGAAATCGGGACATCGTCGCATCTCGCCTTCCAATCTGAACCTGTTGCTGAGGTCACTTGCGACGCGTCCTTCGAGCCAACGCCACCACGCCTGTTCTTCTTGACCAACCGCATGAACCTGAACGGCGTGCTCAGCTCGCGCATGCTCGGGCCCCGCGAGTCTTTCCACAAGTACTATGCCGATCTCTTAGAGCTGGCACCCGGTTGGGTCCCCGTGTTTGTTGGTCCGCCGCCCACATCGCTAGTCGAGCGGGTGCTCGCCGAACGTGGCTCCGGTGCACCCGTGCTCGTCGAACTATTTGATTCTGTCTTGAGCGGCGAACCGGTAAAGGACCCAGTGGTCTACCTGCGCGCTGCACTGCTTTCGGACGTCAAGGCAATCCACTTTCGCGAGGAGAGGTCGCTCCGCGAGCATCGCGCTCGTGGGTACAGCAACGTCCACCCGCATGACGATCTCCTTCACGTCAGCCCGGAGCTATTTGCGTCGGACTCAGCCACGGAACCAACAATCACACCCCCAGCCGATGCGCCAGCCCAGGACTGGTTGCATCTTGACCGCGTCCGCGGCGCCGTGAGCGCCGCAGTCGTCGGCGCCGACAGCGGTGAGTCGCTCGCTATCGCAGCAGGAATGCTAAGAGCGACCGGGCTCCCGCATGACACCCTGGTTCCCCCGTGGTTGACCTGGACTGAACTCACTACCGACTCGCACTTGCCTGGCTCCGAGACTGATGTCGAGCTGGCCGACAGGCTAATCTTTCAGGCCGCCTACCGCGTGCTGGGTGCGTGCGATCAGGCCAATTCATGGAGCCCAACCGACGTGCTTGACACGGTTGTGCACGAGATCCTGGCAGCAAGGCCAGGCACGGGGGCACAAAATGTCGTTGACCGGAACCTGCAGCGCGTACGCGAACTGATCAACATCGAGAGGGACTTCGAGCCCTTCCGGAACCCTGGAAGTCCCTACGTGGCCGCCAAGTCGCTTCTCATGGTCTTGCTGCGTCCCGTCCTCGGTCAGCTCCTTGACTGGCCCTTCGAGGAAACCCACGCTGACGAGACCACCCGTGTGGTGGCCGCCATCTTGGCTGGTCGACTGCGCGGAGTCGCCCGCGAATCTGTGACGCTGCGCAGCCTCGCCTTGGACGACATCACGGCAAAGTGGGCCGTCCGTACTGCGAAAGGCGAGGCAACTGGCCTTGGAGCCGCCCAGTTCGTTGCCGACGACACCACGACGGCGTTGCGACTCGACGGCGCCGTGGTGCACAGTTCGATGCCGCTCATACCAGGCCCCGGTACCCGTCTATGAGTCTTTGAGCGCCGAGGAAAGTCCGTCTATACGCATCGCCGTCTCCCGTCGATTCGGCTGGCCCGTCCAGCTGCGGGCGAGTTTTCCAGCGGGGTCAGACGTCCGGGTTGGAGAGGCGCTCATCACGATGACGTCGGCTGCGAGCGTGGCCATCCAGACTCACGTGGACGAGGGGACCTTCGTGCGACAACTTCGTGAGGTGCGCGGGCCACTCAAGCCGCCGTCGATCTCCTCCTGGAATGACTGACTGAGCCATATTCGGCGATGGGAAGTGGGTAAGGTGCTTCGCGCGTCTGCTGCTGAGCGGTTGGCAGGTTAAGTCAAGGCTGCCAGAATGGGGCTCTTCGTACCTGTGGTGGGGGTAGGGTGACACCCCGAGCGGGGCAGATGCGGTGAGGTGAGGGTCGAGGTCCTCAGGATCAGGAGCGACCAACCAACCTGCTCCGTGAGGACCTCGACGGTGTCTGACCCTACTTCGTGCTGCCACGCTTCTACGTGTTCGGCCACGCCTTGCTGCGATAACTGTGACCTGATCGTCGGCTTGGAGGGCCTTCACGTGGTGGACGTGGCCACCGGCGAGGGGCGGGTGAGGGTCACGGTGGAGTCGCCGCCGGACCGATGGGCTGCCCGCGTGCCGCGTGGTCGCGATCAGCCACGGCCCGCGGGTCCACCAGCTGATCGACACGCCCGCGTTCGGGAGCCCGGTTCGGCTGCTCTGGCGCAAGCGCACCTGGTCTTGCCCCGAGCCCGCCTGTCCGGTGGGCGTGTTCACCGAGCGGGTCGCCAAGCCGAGGTCGCTTCTGACGACCAGGGCGTGCTGGTGGGCGGTGTCCCAACTGCGCCGCGAGCACGCCTCGGTCGCCAGCTTGGCCCGGTAGTTGGGCACCTCTTGGCGGACCGTTTGGATCAGCATCGAGCCGCTGCTGGAGACGATGGCCGCCGACGAGGCCCGCTTTGCCCGCGTGACCACCCTGGGGGTTGATGAGCACATGTGGCGCCGCGTGTCCACCAAGCCGGTCACCCGCGGTGGTCGCGGCCCCAAGGAGTTGACCGGCATGGTCGATCTGACCAAGGACGAGCGCGGGCGGGTGCGGGCCCGGCTACTGGACCTACTGTCCGGCCGCTCCGGGGCGGGAGCGTGTCAGATGGTTTGTGTCGGTGGCGGGTCTCCGATGTTGAGGAGATTGACTGTGACCATGACCGAGCCGGAGAAGGACCCCGAGGCGGAGCCTG
>CAZEAV010000014.1:0-14439 GCA_964510215.1 uncultured Iamiaceae bacterium | reverse complement strand
CGGTGATGAGGATGAAGTTGTCCAGGAGGTACTCCTCTGCATTGGCGGTGCTCGCGCTCGTCGTCGGGGGCGTCGTGGCGACCGGATGCCAGGCGCCGCCCCATCCGCTCAGCGGGCAGGTCACGTCGAGCGGCCCCACGGCTACACCGTTGGCCGGAGTGCCGGTCGTGGCGTATTCCGATGCGACGTACTCACCGGTCGCGGCCACGGTCACCGGCAGCGACGGGGGGTACTCGTTCAAGTCTTCCGAACTCGCGAACGGGACGTACCGGCTGCGCTTCGGCGACGCGTCGTGGTGGTCGGGTGCATCGACGTGGGCGACGGCAACCCCCGTGCCGGTCGGAACTGGGGCGCCGGCGACCGTGGACGACATCCTCGACGTGGCGGGGGGCGGATTCAGTGGCACGGTCGATGACGGATCCGCTCCGCTCGCGGGCATCATCGTCACGGTCATGCAGAAGTCCACCGGGGACGTGGTCGAGATGACGACGACCGACGCCGGTGGTGCGTTCGCGGTGTCCGACCTGTACCCGCAGGACTATGTGCTCGGCTTCGTCGACCCGAGCGGCACCATGGCGAATGTCGTCTGGGGCGCGCAGACTCTGGATCCGACCCAGGGCATCGGATACACGGCCGTGGGCGGCGAAACCAGCGACCTCGGTTCGTTCGGTCTGGTCGGCCACGACTGCACGCCGGGCCGCTCCTATGTCGGCGAGGACCTGTCCGGCGCCGATCTCGTCAACTGCAACCTCTCCTATAGGGACCTGGCCGGCGCCGATTTCAGCGGCGCGGATCTGACCGACGCGAACCTCACCGCTGCGACGGTGACCGGAACGAACCTCGACGGAGCCGTTCTCACCGGTGCGACCCTGTACTACGTGAAGAGTGGCAGCGTCACCGGTTCGCCCGCGTCGCTGCCGGCACTCTGGACGATGGCGAACGGCTATCTGATCGGCCCGGGCGCGACGCTCGACGGTGCGCACCTCGACTCGGCCGATCTGGCCGGAGCATCGCTGCAGTTTGCCACCCTCATCGGAGCGAGCGTCCGTGACGCCGACGTCTCAGGAGCCACGCTGAACGGCGCGGATCTCACCGATGTGGACTTCACCGGCTCGGACCTCAGGAACACCGACCTCACCAGTGCGACGATCACCGGCGTCGATCTTTCCGGCGTCGATCTCGCCAACAGCGATTTCACCGGCACCGATCTCAGCGGTTTTGACCTCAGCGGCGCGGACCTCACCGGTGTCGATTTCAAGGGTGCGGTGCTGACCGGCGCGAATCTCGATGGCACCATTCTCGACGGGGCGACGCTCACTGCCGTGACGGGTGAAGGCATCGTGGGCACGCCCGCCTCGCTGCCGGCGGGCTGGAAACTGCTGAACGGGTATCTGATCGGCATCGGGGCCAAGCTCGTGGACGCGCCGCTCCACGGAGCCGATCTGAGCGGGATGTCCTTGGTGCTCGCCGACGCGAATGGCGCCGACCTCTCCGACGCCGATATCTCCGCTGCCGATCTCCGCGCGTTGTCGGCGGTGGATACGAACCTCAGCGGGGCGGACCTCACCGGTTCGAACCTGTCCTATTCCAAGCTCACCGGTGCGGACCTCACCGGCGCGACGCTCACCGACGTGAACCTCGACCTGGTCGACCTCACCGGTGCCACCCTCACCGGCGTCACCTCCAGCGGGATCACCGGCACCCCCACCGCCCTCCCGGCCGGCTGGTCGCTCGTGAACGGCGTGTTGGTGGGACCTGACACCCAGGACTGAGGCGTCCGGCGCCTCGGCTGGTGTGAACCGATCGCAATTGCCTCCGGAGCGGCCGCCTGCGAGAATCTGACGAGGTGTCAGATCATCATCGCCTACGCTCGGCGGCCGTCGGCACCCGTCTGTCCAGCACCAGGAGGCTCCCGCCATGCTCGACCACCTGATCACCGGCGGCACGATCGTCGACGGCACCGGCGCGCCGGGTCACGTGGGTGACCTCGGCATCCGCGACGGAAGGATCGTCGCGCTCGGCCCGGTGGGCAGTATCACCGAGGACGCGGCCGAGACCTTCGATGCCACCGGAGGGGTGGTCGCCCCCGGCTTCGTCGACCCACACACCCACTACGACGCGCAGCTCCATTGGGATCCCTACGCCACCCCGTCGAACACCCATGGCGTCACGTCGATGGTGGCCGGCAACTGCGGATTCACCCTCGCCCCGCTGCACGCCGAAGACGCAGATTACATCCGGCGGATGATGGCCAAGGTCGAGGGCATGTCGCTCGCGGCGCTGGAGAACGGTGTGGACTGGAACTGGGAGACCTTCGCCGAGTACCTCGATCGACTGGACGGCAACATCGCCATCAACACCGGGTTCATGGTGGGCCACTGCGCCCTGCGACGGTATGTGATGGGCGCCGAGGCGACCGCCGGTGAGGCCACGCCCGACCAGATCGAGGCGATCGCCGCCGAGCTGCGCCGTGCGATCCAGGCTGGCGGCCTGGGCCTTTCCACGACCCGCTCCAGTACCCACTCGGACGGCGACGGTGTGCCGGTGGCATCACGGCACGCCTCGGTGGACGAACTCGTGGCCCTCAGCGCCGAAGTTGGGCGGCACGAAGGTACGAGCCTCGAAGCCGCCTTCACCGGCGGACTCGACCAGTTCTCCGACGACGAGATCGAGCTGATCTCCAAGATGACCGCGGCGGCGAAGCGAACCCTGAACTGGAACGTGTTGACGGTCGACTCCTCGGTACCCGAACGCATCCCACGCCAGCTCGGTGCCGCGGACACCGTCGAAGCCGCGGGTGGCCGGGTGATCGCCCTGACCATGCCGGTGCTGGTGCCCATGAACATGAACTTCGGCACGTTCTGCTCGTTCAACCTGATGCCCGGCTGGGGGGACATCCTGTCACTGCCGATCCCCGAACGGATCGCGCAGCTCTCCGATCCGGGAGTGCGGGCCGGAATGGTCGAACGTTCCCACTCGCCCGAGGCCGGGGTGTTCCGGCGTCTCGCGGACTGGGACAACTACGTCATCGGCGACACCTACTCCGACGCGAACGAAGGGCTGTCGGGCAAACGGGCGAGCGAGCTGGCCGCCGAGTGGGGCACCGACAGCTTCTCGGCGTTGGTCCGGGTGGCGGTCAACGACGATCTCAAGACCATCCTGTGGCCGGGCGCACCCGACAACGACCCCGAGTCGTGGCGGATGCGCACCGAGGTGTGGGACGACTCCCGCGCCATGATCGGCGGCTCGGACGCCGGCGCACACCTCGACCGCATGAGCGGTGCTCCGTACACGACCCGATTCCTGGGCGACGTGCTGCGGGGTCGCAAGCTGGTGAGCCTGGAACGGGCGGTGCAGCTCATCACCGACGACCCGGCCCGGTTGTTCGGCCTCCTCGACCGGGGTCGCCTCGCCGAGGGCTACCACGCCGACGTCGTGGTGTTCGACCCCGCGGAGATCGGGGCGGGCACCGCCACCCTGGTGCACGATCTGCCGGGGGAGAGCCCCCGCCTCACCGCCGAGGCGCACGGGGTGAGCCGGGTGTACGTGAACGGGGTGGTGACCGTGGTCGATTCCACCGCCACCGGCGCCACACCCGGCAAGGTGCTGCGCAGCGGCACCGACACCGCGGGCACCGCACTCGGCGCCGTCTGATGTGGCACTAACCTCGCCGCGATGGGCGAGCTCGACCCGGGACTCATCAACAACGTCACCTGGCGCATCCCCAACGCGCTCACCATCATCGGTTCCCGGTCAGGTGACCGGCGCAATGCGATGACCGCGAGCTGGGTCACCCAACTCGCCATGGAGCCGGTGTTGCTCGGCGTGAGCGTGGAAGCGGAAGCGGTGACCGCGCGCCTGATCCGCGACGGCGGGTCCTTCACGGTGAATCTGTGGCGCGCCGACGACGCACGGGCGATGGTGAAGTACGCGAAGCCCGCTGACGTGGTCGACGGTGGAATCAAAGGTCGCCCGGTCCACGACGCGCCCGGCGGCGCACCCGTCTTCGACGAGGCGGTCGCCTGGCTGGACTGCGCGGTGTGCCACACCGTCGAGCTCGGCAGTCACGTGCTGTTCGTCGGCGAGGTCACCGCGCTGGATCTCACCGATCCGGATGCACGGGTCGCGTCGATGTTCGACACCCGGATGCGGTACGGCGGTGTCGCCCGTCGCTGACGCGTCGTTTGTGATCGACGTCGGGTCGACCCGGGGGTCGATCAGCGCGGCCACCCGGTCGCCGAGGCCGGCGACGATGCGGTGCTGGACGCCCACGACCGACCCTACAGTGGTTTCGCGGCGTCCGACGCCTCGGTGAACCGCCGCGCAACCCCGTGGCACCGATCGCCGCGTCCGCCGGTACCATGAGTCGTGCGCCAGGGCGCGTTCCGCCCGGCCGACGACATTGAATGGGGACGAAGATGACCGATTCCTACGACTTCGACAAGTGCTACATCGGTGGCGCCTGGGTCACTCCCGAGAGCACCGAGACCATCGACGTGATCAACGCCACCACCGAAGCGGTGATGGGCCACATTCCCGCTGCCACCGCCGCCGACGCGGACCGCGCGGTACGCGCGGCACGCGCCGTCTTCGACGACTGGGCGATGACCCCACCCAAGGAGCGGGCCGACTTCGTGGCCCGGATGGGCGCGGGGATCGGTGAGCGCTCCGCTGAGATCGCGGACGCGATCACCGGCGAGGTCGGGATGCCCCGCAAGTTGTCCGAGATCATCCAGGCGGGGCTGCCCCAGGCGGTCTCCGCCGGTATCGCCGGGCTGGCCGAGGACTTTCCGTGGGAGGAGGAGATCGGGAACTCCTTGGTGATCCGTGAGCCGGTCGGGGTGGTCGCCGCGATCACGCCGTGGAACTATCCGCTGCACCAGATCGTCATCAAGGTCGCCGCGGCCCTGGTCGCCGGCTGCACCATCGTGGTCAAGCCCAGCGAAGTCGCGCCGATCAACGCGTTTGTTCTCGCCGAGATCGTCGACTCCCTGGGACTGCCCGCCGGCGTGTTCAACCTGGTCTCCGGGCTCGGGCCGGTGGTGGGCGAAGCGCTCGCCAGCCATCCCGAGGTCGACATGGTGAGCTTCACCGGTTCCACACGGGCGGGGAAGCGGGTGGCCGAACTCGCCGCGCAGCGCGTGAAGAAGGTCGCGCTCGAGCTCGGCGGCAAGTCGGCCAACATCCTCCTTGACGACCTCGAGGGGGACGAGCTCGCCAGGGCGGCCAGGTCCGCCGTGGGCGCGTGTTATCTCAACTCGGGTCAGACCTGCAGTGCGTTGACCCGCGTGCTGGTGCCCGCGGAGCGACAGGAGGAGATCGTGGACCTGATCCGTGACGAGGTGGAGTCGACCTGGACGGTGGGTGATCCGACAACGGGTGAGGGCCGGCTGGGTCCGGTGATCTCCGCGGCACAGCGGGACCGGGTGCGCCACTACATCGACACCGGGATACAGGAAGGTGCCACGCTCGTCACCGGTGGTTCCGATGCCCCCGAGGGCCTCGACACCGGCTACTTCGTACGCCCGACCGTCTTCGCCGACGTGGACACCTCGATGACGATCGCCCAGGAGGAGATCTTCGGACCCGTCCTGTCCGTGCTGCCCTATGCCGACGCGGATGACGCCGTGCGGATCGCGAACGACTCGAACTACGGCCTCTCCGGCGGTGTCTGGTCGGCCGATCCCGAGCGGGCCAAATCGGTGGCCCGTCGCGTCCGCACCGGGCAGCTCGAGATCAACGGGGGCAGCTTCAACCCGATGGCACCCTTCGGCGGCTACAAGCAGTCCGGTATCGGTCGTGAACTGGGCCGGTACGGGCTCGAGGAGTTCCTGCAGGTCAAGTCGCTGCAGCTCTGAGGTCGCCCGATCGAGCGAGCATCAGCGCATGTAGGTGTTCTGCAGTTCGTCCTGGATGATGGTGGCCACCGCGTCGGGCGCGCGCAGCCGCAGCACCTCGTCCAGCTTGCGGGACCGGAACGACCAGCCGTCGGGCAGATCGAGGCGGTCGGCGAGCCCTTCCAGGGCGTCCTCGTCGAGCGTCGGGTCCACCGCCAGACAGTAGGCCTGCATGACGTAGGTCTGACCGGTCGCATCGACCAGCTCGTGTACGGTGCGGCCCGGTGACCATTCCCACACCGTGTCGCGGTGGACGGTGCGTTCGACGTACGGGTTCTGCTCGGGCATGTCGGTGCCGAGGTCCAGGGTCGCCACCAGGGTCATGTCGATGTCGCCGAAGCGACCGATACGGCGATTGCCGGGTGGCACGTTCTCGATGAAGTCCATCAGCCAGTAGCGCGGGCCGTTCAACAGTGCCAGAACCGCGTCCTCGTCACGGGCGATGGCCTGGGCATCGAGCGCCTCCCAGGCGTCCTGCGGGCAATCGCCGAGCCCCATCGAGTTCCAGACCTCGGCGTAGAAATGGCCGGCGTCCTCGCGCACCAGGAGCACTTCGCCGTAGCGGAAGTTCCGCAGTCCGGTGATGCGGCCGGCACCTTCGGCGGTGAGCGTCACGGGTTCTTCGAAACCGAGCGTGGACATGATGGGGCTCCCGGATTGCCTCTGAGGTTCTGGTCGCCTCCAGTTTTGACATGGCAACTGTCAGTTGTCAATCGGTTGTCGACGGCCGGGTCGGGACGGTGGAGCCGACACCACCCCGACCCGGCCAGAGCGTCACCCCCGACGTTCGGCCACCAGTGCCACCGCCCGCAGGTGGGGGGCGTTGCGGCGCATGGCCGCACGCATGTGGGTGATCCGACGACGTACCTCGGGCTCACGCAGGACGTTCGCGGCGAACCGGGCCGCGCCCACCACGCCTTCGTCGGCGACGATCCGGTCCGGTTCCAGCAGGCGCAGCGGCGCGCGGTGCACCGAAGCGAGATCGAATCCGGCATCGCTGAGCAGTTCGGTCCAGTCCGGCATGGTCATGGCGTTGAAGGAGACCTTGAAATGCGAGGTCAACTCGGTGGCGATCCGGAGTTGTTCGACATCGTCGTGATCGACCCGGTGATCGAGGTCATCCAGTCGGAACGCGACCTCGTGCAGGCCGATCCGACCGCCGGGTCGCACGATCCGGGCGAGTTCGGCGACGATGTTGGCCTTGCCCGAGCGCGGGTGCATGGTGAGCACTGCTTCACCGATGGCCACATTGCAGCAACCGTCGGCCAGGCCGGTACGACTCGCCGACGCGCGTCGGAACTGCTGGGTCGGACCCGTGAGCAGTGGCACCACCGAACGCTCCGCCGCCTCGTCCCGGTCGACGGCGGTGTATGCAGCCGGGTGTTTGTCCAGGATCGCCCGGGCAGTTCGTCCCCGGCCGGGCGCGATCTCGACCACCTCGTCGTCGGGGCCGATGGCCAGCTCCGCGAGGAGCCGGTCGGTCAGCTCCGCGCCACCAGGCCGGAGCACCCTCTTGCCGAGATGGGCCAGCAGTGAGAATCCGGCTATTCGTCCGACGTCCGATCGGTTCTCGACAGCAGTCATGGCTCGCCTTTCGGTCCTTCGGCACTTCTCGCGCACGGCGCTGCGTTCGTCACGCACCGACCGTGCCGGAATCGATATTCGACTCCCCGGGCCCCCTGTGGCAGGGCCGAAAGTCCCTGTTGGGCCGCCACGTGACCGACGACCGCCGCCGCGTACGCGGCGCGGACGATTCGCCGCATTGCCGCATTGCCGCATTGCCGCGTTGCCGCGTCAGCGCACCGGCGGCGGGGCCTGCGCCTGTCCACATCGGACCGCGCATGGGGGCGCGGTGAGCTCAGGCGTCCCCGATGATCGCCGCCAGCGTGGTCTCGGGCACCGGCGTGTAGTCCCACACGTCGACGCCGACGTTGATCTGTCGGCGCTTCACCCGCCAGGTCGTATGGACGTGGCCGTGCAGCAACCACGAGCCGGTGTCAGTGGGACGCCAACGGGTGAAACGGTCCTCGTCGTGGGAATCACCCTCATAGGGGAAGTGCCCGGCCAGCACGTCCTGGCCGGCTACAGAGGTGTGGACCGTCCCCTGGTGGATTTCGGCGAAACCGGCTTCCCGGTACCGCTGCAGCCACCGGCCGTGGTCGCGTTGCCGACCCGCCCAACAGCGGTCGTGGTTCCCGGCGAGGAGCACCTTGTGGCCCGACAGTTCGGCGACGAGCGCGAGGTTGTCGTCGATCCTGCCCATCGCCACGTCGCCCAGCACCCACACGTCGTCGTCGTCGCCCACGACCGAGTTCCAGCGCTGGAGGAGCGCCTCGTTCATCTCCTCGACCCCTGCGAACGGCCGCTTGCAGTACGCGATGATGTTGGCATGCCCCAGGTGCAGGTCCGCCGTGAAGTAGCGCACTCCTCCATTCTGGCCGTTCGCGGTCGGTCGCGCGTTCCGCGGCGCGTGGGCGATCGGTACCCTGGCGACCCATGATCTGGGCCGCGCCGCTCTCCACGGTGCTCGCCGGAGTGACCCCGGAACGACTGCACCAGGTGTGCAGCGACGACCCGGGCACGGCG
This sequence comes from uncultured Iamiaceae bacterium, assembly GCA_964510215.1. GTDB lineage: Bacteria > Actinomycetota > Acidimicrobiia > Acidimicrobiales > Iamiaceae > JAFDWI01. Next base: position 5,956 of record CAZEAV010000014.1, on the reverse strand, counting down.
TGCCGGTTGATGTTGGACTGGACCGACAATCGTTGGCTGGCGCACATGGCCGACAACGTGGTCGGGCCGATCATCCAGATCATCGTGATCTGGGCGGTGGCGATCGTGGTGAACCGCGTCATCCGGCTGGTCATCAAGCGGATCGGCCGCCACATCGAAGGTGCCGCCGAGTCCGGCCGATTCGAGAAGATGCGGGCACGCGCTCCCAGGATGTTCGTGGAAACCGGGAGTGTGGGCATCCGCTCGGCGGCCCGCGCCAAGACGACCACGGCGGTGCTGCGCAGCATCACCACCTTCGTCGTCTACGCGATCGCGGCGCTGTATTCGCTCAGCATGGTGGGCCTCGACCTCGGTCCGCTCATCGCCGGTGCGGGCATCGCCGGAGTGGCGCTGGGATTCGGCGCACAGTCGATGGTCCGGGACTTCCTCGGCGGCATGTTCATGCTGATCGAGGACCAGTTCGGCGTCGGCGACGTCATCGATGTCGCCAGCACCGTCGACGGTGCCGACGGGGTGGTCGGCACCGTGGAGCAGGTGACGCTGCGAACCACCAGCGTGCGCGATGTGAACGGCACCATCTGGCATGTCCCCAATGGCGAGGTCCGGCGTGTCGGCAACATGTCCCAGGGATGGGCGCGGGCACTGTTGGACGTCCCGGTGCCCTATGGGACCGATCTGGCCGAGGCCGAGGCGATCATCGCGTCGGTGGCCCACGAGGTCACCCACGCCCCCGCGAACTGGCCCGAGGTCCTGGCCGAGCCCGAGGTGTGGGGCGTGCAGGAGCTGGGGCCCGACGCGGTGGTGATCCGCCTGGTCATCAAGACCCGGCCCGGTGAGCAGTGGGCGATCGCGCGGGCGCTGCGTGCCGAGCTCCACGACGCGTTCGTCGACGCCGGTATCGAACGGCCGTTCGCGCAGCGCGAGTTGTGGTTGCACACCGAAGGGGACGGCCCGGGTGTGCCGTTGCGACGCCCCGGCGGCACCGATACGTCCCGAAGCGAGGAAGACTCCGATGGCGCGGACGACGAGGTGATCACCTCGCTGGACCAGCTCGACGATTGACGCTCCCGGTCCGATCGGCGACCGCCGTCGCGGAGTCAGCGCCGCGGGCGGGTGAATGCCGCCACGATCGCGTCGACGCCGCAGGCGTACAGGTGCCAGCGTTGGATCTCGCCTTCCGGACCGGTGGGGCGCGGCAGGGCAGCGGGGACCCGGTCGGGATGTGACCACGTGCGCATGACGAGTCCGTCGGCGAGTGCGGCGAGCGTCGTCGCCAGCAGCGACGCGTCGAACGGTGGGACGAATTCGCGGTCGTACACCTCGGCGGCGAGCTCGTAGACCCGCGCGAACGAGTCCAACCACTCGGCGTCCGACGCGGCCAGTTCGCGGGCGGCATCGGGATCCTGACCGGCGGCGAGCCAGAGGGCGTAGTACAACTGGTGCGTCTGCGACATGGCGTTCGCCACGAAGTTGGCGCTGGAGACCAGGCGGATCAATTCGGTGAAGCTCGGCGGGTCGTCCCCGTCGAGCATCGAGGTGACGGTGTCCAGTGTCGGCGTGCTCTCGGTGGTCTGGTCGATCAGATGGCGGAGCAGATCGGCACGGAACTCGTCCTGGGTCTCCCAGATCTTGTAGCCGCTTCCCGCGGTCTTCAGTCCTGCCCGGCGGCAGGCGTCGATCAGCGTGACCTTCGCGATGGTCACCGGTATTCCCTGGTCCGCCAACAGCTGCGCGGCGGCGGCGAGGATCTTCTCGCGCGTGTCCGCGAGGCGTGGACGGGCGCTCATCGGGTTCCTTCGCGCTCGTCGGCGCCGCGCCGGGGTCGGGTGAACGCTTCGATGATCGCCTGGGCGGCACACGCGTACAGGTTCCATGGCCGACGTTCGCCGTCCGGCCCCGTGGGCCGCATCAGGTCGTCGGGCACGCGTTCGGGATGCACGCCCGCGCGCATCGCCACGCCGTCCACCAGTGATCCGAGCATCGTGGCGAGCAGGTCCGCGTCGTAGGGCGGCACGAATTCCAGGTCGTACGCGGCGGCCACTGCTTCGTACAGTCGGGCGAATCGGTCGAGCAGTTCGTCGCCGGATGCCGCGATTTCGCCGGCGAGTTGTCGATCCTGGTGGGAAGCGACCCAGAGAGCGACGTAGCGACCCGCGGTCTCGGGTTGTGCATTGCGCTCGAAGTCGGCACCTGCGATCGTGCGGATCAGCTCATCCAGGGGCGGTCGGCTCTCCGCATCGGCTTGGGCGTCGGTGAGCACCTCGGAGATGCCGGACGCGGTGGGGTTGGGGTCGGCGGTGGAATCCGCGATGTAGCGCAGAAGGTCGATCCTGAAGTCGTCCTGCGTCTCCCAGATCTTGTAGGCGCTGCCCGCCGTGGTGTAGCCCGCGGCGCGGCTTGCGTCGAGCAGCGAGAGCGTGCCGACGCTCACCTGCAGCCCCGCGTCCACCAGCAGGCGCGCGCCGGCGGCAAGGATCATCTGACGGGTCTCGTCCAAGCTCCGGCGAGGACTCACAGGAAACTCCTACTTGACAACACCCACGGCGCGATAGTAGATGTATCCGGGTCCTGGGGAGCAGTCTGGGTAGGCGGGACGGTGCCCCGGTCGAACGCTCGCCGGGGCACCGGTCCGTTCGCGATCGCGGTCACCGTGTCCGCGTTCCCTCGTCGCGGGCGTCGGTCGCACGCGGTCGGGTCCACGCGTCGAAGATGGCTTCGACCCCGATCGCGAACGGATGCCATGGTTGCTCGGCGCCGTCGGTGCCGGTGGGGCGCGCGATGGCGTCGGGCACCAGCTCGGGTGTGGCGCGCTGGCGGATCGTCAGCCCTTCGACGAGCGACGAGATGGTGACCCCGAGCGCGGCCGCGTCGAACGGCGGGACGAATTGGAGGTCGTAGCGTTCCATGATCCGCTCGAAGAAGTCGATGAGCGCGGCCACCCATGCGCGCTCGGAGGACCGGAACGCGGCATCGAGGGCCTCGTCAGATCGACGTGCCAGCCACACCGTGACATAGGTGGGATAGATCGACCGGTTGAGTGCGGCGTTCGCCGCGGCGGCTGTGCGGATCACCTCGGACAGCGGTGGCAGTTCGGGGCCATCGGCGAAGGTTCCGTCCACGGCGTCGATCGTGGCGAACGCCGCGGACGAGCGGACGACGAGGTACTCGAGCAGCTCGGTCCGGAAGTCGTGTTGGGTCGCCCAGATCTTGTACGCGCTCCCGGCCGTGCTGAGCCCCGCGGCACGGCACACGTCGATGAGGTTCACCTCGTCCAGGGTGATGGCCAGGCCGGACTCGATGAGCATCGCCGCGCCCGCATCCAGCAACAGGGCGCGGGTTTCGTCCAGACTGCGACGGGGGGCCATGGCTAGCGATCCTCGCACGGTGTGTCGTCTCCGGCGGTCTCGGCGGGTCGTCTGGGGCCGGTGGATGCCAGAGTGAGCGCGTAGATGCCGGACGCGAGCAGCGACCAGGGCCGGAGTTGCCTCGTCTCGCCGGTGGGTCGCAGCATCTCGCGTGCGAACGGCGCCGGCGTGGCCTGTTCGCGCACGGTCATGCCTTCGCTCAGCGCGGAGACCATCGTCGTGAACAGCTTGGCGTCATAAGGAGGTTTCCATTCGAGGTCGTACGCGTCCAGCACCGTGTCGTACAGATCGCTGAACGCGTCCAGGATCTCGATGTCCGAATCGTGCACCCACCGGCTGAGGAACGCGTCTTCGTCGGACGCCAGCCACAGTGCGAGATACACCGCGTAGGAATTGGCGCCGCTCGCCCAGCCCTCGGCCGCCACACCTGCGGCGTCCCGGATGAATTCGTCCAGTGGCGGGAGTTCGGAGGCGTCCGCGGAGACGATCGACCCCAGACGGGCGATAGCCCCGCGGTCGGGCGTGCTCTCGATGAGCACGTGGCGGAGCAGATCGACGCGGAAGGCGTCCTGGGTCGCCCAGATCTTGTACGCACTGCCCGTACTGGTCAGCCCGGCCGCCCGGCACACGTCGATGAGCTCGACCGCGCCGACGGTGACGTGCGACCCGGACTCGAGCATCCCGGCTCCGGTTTCCAGCAGAAGGAGTCGGGTCTCCTCGATGGTCCGTCTGGCGCTCACCACTCGTTTCTCCTTCCCCTTGACAGCCGGGCCGCCACGATAGTAGATGTATCTGGGTCCTGGAGGGGTCGAGGGGTAGGCGGGGCGGTGTCCCCGGCGGTTTGGCGCCGGGGCCCACGTACGTTTTGGGTTTTGCCCCGCCGTGAACGTGAGCAACTCAGCCGCCTGTCAGGTCGACGCCCACCGATGGCTCGTCGCCGTCGGAGCTCACCCGCGAGACCACCTCGGCCACGACACCGGCGTCTGCCACGTCGCCACGCGCGGCCGCCAGCGCGGCGCACCGCTCGGCGGTGTCCGTCACCGTCACCGACGCCACGGGTGCTTTCATCGACACCTTGGCGTCGGACTTTGCGTGGCGGATCGCCCCCAGCACCTCCGCGGCGACCACCAGCACGGCGTCGTCCTCCGCGATCGGCCACGTGGTGCCGACAACGGTGGGCCACGGTGCGCGGTGGACCGAGCCGGTGCGCCACCCCGACCAGACCTCCTCGGTGACGAACGGAAGACACGGCGCGACCAGGCGCAGGGTGACGTCCAGGGTCACCGCCAGGGCGGCCCGGGCCGACACGGTCTCGGCAGGTGGCGGCGCGTCGCCGCCGGGACCGTAGGCGCGGCCCTTGACCAGCTCCAGGTAGTCGTCGCAGAACGACCAGAAGAATCCTTCGGTGCCGTCCAGGGCCCGGGCGTAGTCGAAGGCCTCGAATGCCCGGGTCGCGTCGGCGACCAGTTCGGCGAGGCGGACCAGCAGCGCCCGGTCCAGGGGCTCACTCACCAGGGACGCGTCCGGCTCGATGGCCCCCAGGTTCAGCGCGAAGCGCGACGCGTTCAGGATCTTGATGGCCAGCCGTCGACCGATCTTGAACTGCCCTTCGTCGAACGCGGTGTCGGTGCCCGGGCGCGCGGAGGTCGACCAGTACCGCACCGCGTCGGTCCCGTAGGTCTCCAACAAGGCGATCGGGGTGACGACGTTGCCTTTGGACTTGGACATCTTCTTGCGGTCCGGATCCAGGATCCAGCCGTTGATCGCACAGGTGTGCCACGGCAGGGTGCCGTGCTCGAGGTGCGCGCGCACCACGGTGTCGAACAGCCAGGTGCGGATGATCTCGGGACCCTGGGGTCGCAGGTCCATCGGGAAGGTCCGGGAGAACAGTTCGTCGTCGCGTTCCCAGCCGCACGCGATCTGGGGAGTGAGTGACGACGTGGCCCACGTGTCGAGCACGTCGGCCTCGCCGACGAACCCGCCCGGCCGGCCGCGCATGGATTCGCTGAATCCGGGCGGGGTGTCACTGGAGGGGTCCACGGGCAGCGCGGTCTCGTCGGGCACAAGCACTGAGTCGTGGTCGACCTCGCCGTCGGCGTCCACGGCGTACCACACGGGAATCGGCACCCCGAAGAACCGTTGCCGGCTCACCAGCCAGTCGCCGTTCAGTCCGTCCACCCAGTGCTGGTACCGGTGCCGCATGTGGTCGGGCACCCAGGCGAGTTCGGCCCCCCGGTCGGCGAAAGCGTTGCGCAGCTCGGCGTCGCGGCCACCGTTGCGGAAATACCACTGGCGACTGGTGACGATCTCCAGCGGCCTGTCCCCTTTTTCGAAGAACTTCACCGGGTGGGTGAGCGGCTCGGGTTCACCGATGAGCTCACCGGAGGCGGCGAGCAGGTGCACCATCTGTTCCTTGGCGCTGAACACGGTCTTGTCGGCCAGCGTCTCATAGGCCTCCACCGCCGCGGGTCCGGCGCCGATGATCCATTCCGGCGTCGTGGCGCGGATCCGGCCGTTGCGTCCGATGATCGCCCGAGTGGGCAGGTTCAGCTCCCGCCACCAGGTCACGTCCGTGGTGTCACCGAAGGTGC
>CAZEAV010000013.1:0-14543 GCA_964510215.1 uncultured Iamiaceae bacterium | reverse complement strand
TCACCTACTGGGCATTGCCGACCACCGCCGACGCCCCTCTGGAGATCGCGCTGGTGAAGAACGTCCAGGGCAGCAACCCGCAGATGAAGTAGATCGCGAAAAGAGGGATCCCGACCTTGAACACCACGCCGAATGCGAACGAGTACACGATCAACTGCAGTGCCGGGTTCAACAGGCTCCACAGGAAACCCAGGATCGAGTTCTTGTACTTGACCTTGAGCTCCTTCCGGACCAGGTTGACCAGCAGCTCCCGGTACCGCCACACGTCGCGGATACGTCGGATGGCTCCGGGTCGCTTGGAGACCTCGGTGGTACGCAACGTTCCCCGCCGACGGACCGGGACCGTTCCGGTTGCCGCGTCGCCGACTCCGGTGGTTTCGTCCACCGAGACTTGCTGGGTCATGGACCGACGCTCCTCACAGGCTCAACACGGTGCACCCGGGCGTCACGGGCACCGGTCACCACAAGGCCACCCACACTACCGCCATGCCCCCGTGGATCGACAGATGCTCCCGATCGGATACCGCGGGGATCACCGTCCCAGCAGGCGGTTCGAGGTCATCGAGATGAATCCGACCCCGATGCCCGAGCGAGGCGCCCGCGGTCTCTAGACTCCACCGGATGCCCCAGCCATTCCGGACGCTGCCCCGGCAGACCCACATCGGCGCCGCCAAATGAAAGCCCTGGTCACCGGTGCGGGTGGCTTCGTCGGCAGCCATCTCACCGAGTATCTGCGCGCGTGTGGCGACGAGGTGTTGACCACCGACCCGGCGATCGACGGCCTGGACATCACCGATGTCGATGGCGTCGCGAATCTCCTCTCGACGACTCGGCCCGAGGTCATCTACCACCTGGCCGGGTGGGCCGACGTCGGAGCCTCCTGGTCGAATCCGGCGACCGCGTTCCGGGTGAACGCGGACGGCGCGCTGAACGTCCTACTGGCGTCGGTCGCCACCAAGGTGGACCGGGTGCTGATCGTCTCGAGCGCGGACGTGTACGGCGCGGTGGCCGAGGAGAATCTCCCGATCACCGAATCGACGCCCCTCCGGCCGGTCTCCCCGTATGCGGCGTCCAAGGTGGCCGCCGACTTCCTCGGACTCCAGGCATTCCTCGGCCGTGGACTCGGAGTACTCAGGGTCCGCGCGTTCAACCATCTCGGCCCGGGACAGACCGACCGGTTCGTCGCGTCGGCGCTGGCGTCACGGATCGCCCGGAACGAGATCGAGAAGACGAGCGAGATCCCGATCGGGAACCTCTCGGCCCGGCGTGACTTCACCGACGTGCGCGACGTGGTGCGCGCGTACCGGATGCTCGTCAGCGACGGCACACCAGGTGAGGTCTACAACGTCTGCTCGGGTCACGACACCGCGGTGCAGGAACTCGCCGAGCTGCTGCTGTCCCACGCCAGCCACCCGATGGAATTCGTCACCGACGAGTCGCTGCTCCGCCCGGTGGATGTCCCGGTGCTCCGGGGCGATCACACGAAAATCACACAAGAGACAGGATGGGAGCCCGAATTGTCCCTTGGCCGGACGCTGAAAGATCTCCTGGAAGACTGGCGCCACCGCCTGAGCGCAAACTGATGCCTGCGTCGACCACTTCCCCGATCGAGGAGCCCGAACAATGACCAGACGAGCACTCATCACCGGTATCACCGGACAGGACGGGTCCTACCTCGCCGAACTCCTGCTGGACAAGGGCTACGACGTGATCGGCATGGTGCGTCGGTCCTCGACGGTCAACTTCGAGCGGATCGCGCACCTCCAGGACGACATCACCTTCGTTTCCGGCGACCTGCTGGACGAGCTGTCACTCGTCAACATCGTGCGCGACCAGGAACCCGACGAGGTGTACAACCTCGCCGCACAGTCCTTCGTCCAGACCTCCTGGGATCAGCCGGTGCTCACCGGCCAGACGACCGCACTGGGGGTCACCCGGGTGCTGGACGCGATCCGCCTGGTGAACAAGGACATCCGATTCTACCAGGCGTCGTCCTCGGAGATGTTCGGCAAGGTCCAGGCGGTTCCCCAGAGCGAGTCGACCCCGCTGTATCCGCGCAGCCCCTACGGCGTCGCCAAGGTGTACGGCCACTGGATCACCATCAACTACCGGGAGAGCTACGACCTCCACGCCTCCTCGGGCATCCTGTTCAACCACGAGTCCCCGCGCCGGGGCCTGGAGTTCGTGACCCGGAAGATCAGCCATTCGGTGGCACGCATCAAACTCGGTCACCAGAACCAACTCGCCCTGGGAAACCTGGACGCGCAACGCGACTGGGGGTTCGCCGGCGACTACGTCGAGGCGATGTGGCGCATGCTGCAACAGGACGAACCGGACGACTACGTGGTCGCCACGGGGGAAACCCACTCGGTGCGTGAGTTCTGCGACCTGGCGTTCTCCCACGCGGGGCTCGACTACCGCGACTACGTCGTGGCCGACGACCGCTACATGCGTCCCGCAGAGGTGGATCTCCTCATCGGCGATTCGACCAAAGCACGCGAAGTGCTCGGCTGGCGGCCTTCCATGGCATTCGAGGACCTGGTGTCGACCATGGTGGACGCCGATCTGGATCTGTATTCGGGCAAGCTCGGCGGCCTGCATTCATGACCGGCACCGACCCGCTGGGACGGGAATACGACGAGCGCCCGTGGGGCTCCTACACCGTTCTGGAGGACGCAGAGCCCGAAGGGTTCAAGGTCAAACGCCTCACGGTCGTGCCCGGCGCGCGGCTCAGCTATCAGCGGCACGCCCGGCGGGCCGAACACTGGTTCGTGGTCGCAGGGGTCGCGACGGTCGTCATCGACGACGTGGAGCGCGAAGTGCCGACCGGAGCAGCCGTCGACATCCCCCTCGGCGCCGCGCACCGGATCGGCAACCAGGGCGACGTGCCGATGACGTTCGTCGAGGTGCAACAGGGCGATTACCTCGGCGAAGACGACATCGAACGCCTGGCAGACGACTTCGGCCGCGCCGGCTGACCGCCCGCGCCGCGCCCGCCCGAACAGGCGCGCGAATCCAAGAGGTGGGATTTATCCGCCCGATAGGGCACAATGGTGGACTATGTCCAAGCGTCAGCGCCGCGGAACGTTGGCCGCCACTCTGGCGGGAGTGGTCCTCGTCGTCGCTTCCTGCAGCACGGGCTCGACCGGCGGCATCGCAGGCTCACAGAAGGCGACGACCACGACACTGCCCCCGCCAAAGGTCACCGCCACCGTCGAAAACGGCGCGACCGACGTGCCGGTCTCGGATTCGGTCGGGCTGACGGTCACCGAGGGCACCTTCACGAAGGTGACCATGGAGCGGGGCCCCGGAGCCACGTTCGCTCCCGAACCCGGCGACGGCGTGTTCAACGACACCCACACCGGTTGGCTCGGCCCGGGCGACCTCGCACCGAACACCCCGTATCAGATCGTTGCTGCGGTGAACGGCGCGAACGGGGAGAAGTCGACGAAATCGTGGAACTTCACCACGGGCGGCGCGCCGACCGAGATCCACACCACCTTGAACGTCGGCGACGGTGACACCTACGGCGTGGGCATGCCGATCATCGTGAAACTCAACACCCCGGCCCCCGCGGTGACCCACAAAGCGGTCACGGACCGCCTCCAGGTCACCAGCACGCCCGCGGTGCCGGGTGCGTGGCGCTGGGTCTCGGATTCGGAGCTGCACTATCGGACCAAGGACTACTGGCCGGCCCACGCCAAGGTCTCCCTGAAGATCGACTTCGCCGGACTGCACCTCGGCAAGGGGATCTGGGGGGTCGACGGACGCACCGTGAACTTCTCCATCGGTGACTCCCACATTTCGCTCGTCGACGCCGCCGCCCACACGATGTCGGTCAAGGTGAACGGGCAACAGGTCAAGAACTTCCCGGTGTCGACCGGGAGCGCCAAGTACCCGACCCACAGCGGCATTCACGTGGTCAACGAGAAGTCGCCGAAGGTCGTGATGGACTCGGCGACCGTGGGCATCCCCCGCAACTCGCCCGACGGCTACTACGAGACCGTGCTCTGGGACGTTCGCATCTCCAACAGCGGCGAGTTCGTCCATTCTGCGCCGTGGTCCGAAGGCGCGCAGGGCAACAGCAACGTCTCCCACGGGTGTGTGAATGCCTCCCCCGCGGATGCCGAGTGGTTCTACAACTTCTCGATGCCCGGCGATGTCGTCCAGGTGATCAACACTCCTCTGGCGCTCCAGCCCTGGAACGGCTACGGCGACTGGCAGATCCCCTGGGATCAGTGGGCGAACTGACACCTCGGCGATAACTGCCGCTTCACCAGGTCCACGAGGTTCCCGCGTCGGCCGGTGACCTGGTACAACGACGAATAGGCGACTCCGTGGACCCGCGTCGATGCGATGGGACGTAGGGTCAGTCCGTAGCAGTAGCTGACGCGGCCGAGCGTGTAACCACGTTGCACGGCGTTGATGTCGAGAATGAGATAGTTCCCCTTGGCCAAACGGAGGGAATCCGCTCTGCGCCCACAGGGAATGTCGATGCCGGTCACGTGGCCGTTCGGCCGCCCCACCCGCACCGCATCGCAGTGACCGGCCTCGCGGGCCTGGATCACGAGCCCCAACTTCGACGCGCCCTCGTCCCAACCCAACATGATCTCCCCGGCCGCGCGTCGTTGTCCACCGAGCACCGGGTCCACGTAGTCCACCTGCCAGGGCGCCTGGGACAACGTGTAGCCCGCCGTCGCCAGGATCGCAAGCGCGGCACCGATCCGGGTGGCTCGCAGTAGCACCCGGGGTGAGCCCGCGCTCAGGGGCCGGGCCACCCGACGCGACCGCCGGACACGTTCCGAAACCACGGCGACCAGATATGACACGCCCACGCCGACGACAATTGCGAGGATCGGCACGACGGGCAGGGCATAGCGGTCGTATTTCAAATTGTACGTCGCGATGACGATCACGTACGGCACGACGGCGACGAGCAGGCGCCACGGCAGGACCGGTGCACCCAGCCGATGGGACCCCCGTCGCACCACGCGGGCCACGACCCCGACACCACCCCAGATGATCGTCGCCAGCGCCCCGATCAACAGCCAGGGAGACAGTCGGAACGCCAGGTTCACCGGATAGAAGTCGAGACCGGGATGACGGGTCACCCGGCCTCCGAAGAACTGCACCGGCGCCCGCTCGCTGCCCTGGAAGGACTTCCAGAGATGGTCGACGGCGGTCCCCGGCTGGACCCACATCGCCGGCCACACAATCGCGAAAACGATCGCTGCGCCGAGCAGCCAGAGCGCCCCGAGCCCGACGAACGGCCACAGGTTCCGCGCTCGCTCACCCCTGGGCGACGCTCTGAAACGACGGATGAGTTCCCAGGCCGCGAGCAGGGCCACACCCGGGCCGACCAGCGCGAGAGCGTTGAGTTTCGTGAGCACCGCGATGCCGGTGGTGGCCGCGGAGATCGCAGCGAACCGGTAATCGATGTGTCCGGCACACCACCAGGGGCCGGGACGACCGGCAGCGCCGGAGTCCGGGCGGAATGCCGCGGCCATCGCGACGATCGCGCACGCACCGTAGATGCTGACCAGAGCATCGGTGTGCAACAGAAAGCTGTGGCCGACCAACCACGGCTCCACGGCACACAAGGTCCCAACGACCAGGGCGGCACGGCGTCCGATCACCCGTTCGGCCAACCACGCGAGGAGCACGATCCCCACCGAGCAGGCCAACGCGACGACCGACCGGCTCCAGCGCAACAGGGCCGGCGAGTCCAGCGGATGACCCGTCAAGGGGGCGTTCACGCCGAAATGGGCCCCGATGTCGGTGAGCGCGTGGCCCGCCGTCCCCGCCCACATCGTGGTGACCCCCGGCATCGTGGGCGCCGTCGACAGTCCCCGGACCGCGCCCCACGCGGTCGCATCGGCAAAATCGCCATGGGCAACAGCGTGCGTAAACTGGTGGGACCGCAACAACCAGTAGTACTCGTCACTGGTGATCTGGACCGGTCCCGGCATCCACAACCGCAGTCCCAACGCGAGGAGGCCGATGCCCACATAGGGCAGCCACCGGCGGATCGACTTCATGGTTTCGACCGGCCGCGTGAGCCGGACGTTCGATCACCCACGCGCCGCCCGCTCGGTCACCCGCGGCGGAACCAGGCGGCGATCCGTGCCCAGAGACCCTTGCGCTGTACCGGCGCGGTGTCGGCAATCGTCCGGGACCCCTCTGGCGGAGCCGATGGCGCGGATGGCCCCGCCGATCGCGCATCGACCGCAGCGGTCCGGTGCTCCCGGGCGAACGCCTCCGCGGCCTCGCGCGCGGCGTCGATCTGGCCCGGGTCGGGCCGAACCATCTCACCGGTGTGATCGACCCGGCGCACCGAGCCGTCGGGGCCGATGTGTTCGATCACCGGGAGATCGCCGGTGTCCATTCGCTCCAGTCGGCCTTTGACCCGATTGAGAATCTGCTCAGAGCCTTCGGTGTCAACCTTCGACGGTTCCCCATGCTCGGACATCCCCACTCCTTCTGGCGCGACGGCCACTGAGCGTACCCTGTGGGCCACACTCGGTGCTCGCACCACGCGCACGCAGGGGCACTGGGTGCCCGGTGCCCCCGGCACTAGCCTGCCGGTGATGATCACCGTGCTCGCCGGCGGCGTCGGCGCCGCACGCCTCCTCGCCGCGATGCAGCAAGTGCATCCCGGACCGGATATTACGGCCGTCGTCAACGTCGGCGATGATCTCGTCCTTCACGGTCTGTGCATCTGCCCGGACCTGGATACGGTGACCTACACGCTCGCGGGCGTCATCGACGCCGAACGAGGCTGGGGTCTGGCCGGCGAGACCTGGCAGGCCATGGATGCCCTGCGCCGGCTCGGCGCAGAATCGTGGTTCAACCTCGGCGACCGGGACCTGGGCACCCACCTGTATCGCACCGGTCGCCTCGCCGTCGGCGCGTCCCTGTCACAGGTGACGGCCGAGATCGCGTCGGCCCTAGACGTTCGGGTGCAGCTACTCCCGGTGACCGACGACGAGTTGCGCACCCATGTCACGGTTGTCGACCCCGCCGGAGACGGCGGTGAGACCCGCGTCCACGAGGTCGCATTCCAGCGCTACTTCGTGGAGCGGGCCCACGACGTTCCGGTGACCGCGGTGCGTTTCGTCGGCGCCAACACCGCTCGCCCTGCACCGGGAGTGCTCGCAGCGATCAACGAAGCCGAACGGCTGGTGATCGCCCCGTCGAATCCGTTCGTGTCGATCGACCCGGTGCTCGCCGTCCCGGGTGTCCGTGAGGCCGTCACGGCGCGTCGCGCCGAGGTGACCGCCGTTTCCCCGATCGTGGCCGGCGCGGCGCTCAAAGGCCCGGCGGACCGGATGCTGCGGGAGCTCGGCCACGACGCTTCGGTGGTGGGGATCGCGCGGTACTACGCCGGGTTCGCCTCGACGCTGGTGATCGACGAGGCCGACGCCGAGTTCGCCGATGCGGTGCGCGCCGCCGGGATGGAATGCGTGGTGACCGGCACGATCATGGCCGACCCGCGACAGGCCGCAACGCTCGGCCGTCTGGTCACCACGGGTGACGTCAGGTGAGTTCGGCCCAGCTTCGCCTCACCGGAGTCGACGGCATCGGTGAGGTGCGCCCAGGCGACGACCTCGCCGGTCTCATCGGTGATGCGGCCGACCTCGTGGACGGCGACGTGGTGGTGGTGACCCAGAAGATCGTGTCCAAAGCCGAAGGCCGTCTCGTCGAGTTGGCCGAGGACGACCCCCGAGGTCGCCGGATCGTCGAGGACGAGTCGGTTCGGGTGCTGCGTCGCCGGGGAGACCTCATGATCAGCCAGACCCGGCACGGTTTCATCTGTGCCAACGCCGGCGTCGACCTCTCGAACGTGGAGTCGGGCTGGGCGGCGCTGCTGCCCGAGGATCCGGACCGCTCGGCGCGGCGGATCCGTGACGGTCTGCGCCGACGCGGCGGAGTCGATGTGGCGGTGATCGTCTCGGACACGTTCGGACGGGTCTGGCGCCGCGGGGTGACCGATGTGGCCATCGGCTGCGCCGGAATCGGCGCGATCCTCGATCTGCGAGGCACCGTGGACGCGACCGGTCGGGAACTCTCGGTGACCGAGGTCGCCGTCGTGGACGAGATCGCCGGCGCGGCCGAGTTGGTCATGGGCAAGGACCGGGCCATCCCTGTCGCCGTGGTCCGCGGCATCGACCACGACTGGCTGCGGCGTGGGGAGGTACGGGGCGAGATCGTGCGGAGCGCGGCGGAGGACCTGTTCCGCTGAGCGGCTCAACTCGAGTGGTGCCGGAAATACTCCAGAACCTGGGCCGTGCCCGCGGCGATCTCCGTCCATGGTTTCCAACCCAGAGCCAGTTCCGCGCGGGACGGATCCAGTGAACTCCGTGCCACCTCGCCGAGGCGCTCGGTGGCGAAATCGGGCTTGGCGTCGACCCCTGCGGCTCGCGCCATCACCCCATACAGCTCCAGCACCGAGGTCTCGGTCGCGGTGCCGATGTTGCAGATGAGACCGCCGGCGCGGTCGATGGCCCGCGCGAACGCGTCCACCACGTCGTCGACGAAGACGTAGTCACGGGTCTGGGAACCGTCGCCGTAGATGCGACACGGCTCGCCGTCCAGCAGCCGCTCGGCGAAGATCGCCACCACCCCGGCTTCACCGTGGGGATCCTGACGTGGGCCGTACACGTTCGCCAGGGCCAGAGCGGTGAACTCGAGCCCGTGCAGTTCGCGATACGCAGCCAGATAGTCGCCCACCGACTTCTTGGCCACGCCGTACGGCGACAGCGGAACTTGGGGGTGGGCCTCGGTGACCGGGAAATCCCTATCGTCAACCTGGCCGTAGATGGTGCCGCCGCTGGAAGCGAACACGACCTTGCGGGCGTCACAGGCCCGGGCGGCCTCGATCACGTTCAGGCTGCCCATGATGTTGATGTCTGCGTCGTGCAGCGGGTCGGCGACCGAGACCCGCACGTCGATCTGCGCTGCCAGGTGGAACACCACCTCGGGGGCCCGGTGGGCGAAGAGCGCTGCGATACCCGGGTCGCGCACGTCGATCCGGTGAAAGGTGACCCGGCCCTGCGCGGTGGCGCGGGCTTCGGCCAGATTCGCCAGCCGACCCGAGGACAGATCGTCGACCACATCCACCGAATGGCCTTCTGATAGCAGTCGGTCGACGAGGTTCGACCCGATGAAACCGGCACCGCCGGTGACCAAGACGCGCATCAGCAGGGCTCAGGCACTTTGACCCCGTCCAGTGTCTCGCCACGCTCCACGACCGCCTCGGTGCCGAGCACGCTCAGCGACCGCACGACCGCGTCGGCTCCCACTCTGGCTCCCGGTCCCACGATCGAGCCGATCACCTCGGCGCCTTCGCCGACGACCGCGCCTGGCATGATCACCGAGTCGGTCACGGTGGCACCTGCGCCGACGGTCACCCGTTCCCCGATGACCGAGCGCCGCACGGTGGCTCCGGCGAGCTGAGACTCGGGGTCAACGCCGTTCAGCGCGTCGCCCCGAACCCCGTCCAGCAGGTCGAGCTGCGCCTGCAGGTAGTTCGCGGGGGTGCCCGTGTCGATCCAGTAGGCGTCGGAGGTGAAGGCGTAGAGCTCACCGGTTTCGACCAGCTCGGGGAACGTCACCCGTTCGATGGAGACCGGGCGGCCGTCGGGGATACGATCCAGCACCGACGGCTCCAGCACGTAGGTTCCGGCGTTGATCGCATCGGTGGGTTCGGTTCCGGGCTCGGGCTTCTCCACGAACGCGCGCACGCGGCCGTCCTCCTCGGTCGGCACCACCCCGAACGAGGACGGATCGGCGACCCGGTGCAACGCGATGGTCGCCGCTGCGCCGGCGGATTCGTGCCGGCCGATCAACCCGGTGATGTCCAGATCGGTCAGGACGTCACCGTTGCACACCACCACTCGCTCGTCGACCCCCACGTGGCGGGCCGCGAACCGGATCGCCCCGGCCGTGTCGAGCGGCTCGGGTTCCACCGCGTATTCCAGGCGGACCGGGCCGTGCCGCGAACCGGGGTAAGCCTCCCGGAACGCGTCCGGCCGGTAGCCGAGCGACAGCACCGCTTCGGTGATGTCGTGGTCGGCCAGATGCTCCAGGACGTGCTCGATCATGGGACGATTCACGATCGGCAACATCTGCTTCGGTATCGAATCGGTCAACGGTCGCAGGCGGGTTCCGAAGCCGCCGACGAGCACGATGGCGCAGGTCACGGGTCCCGACGCTACCAACTCTCCGCTCGTGCGCCGGTCACCGGCGCCGCGCCGCGGCCAGTTCGGCGAACAGCTCGGCATAGGACCCGGCCACCGCGGCCGGCGACGCCCAGTCTTCGACCCACCGGCGACCGGCCCGTCCCATCCGGTCCGCCTCGGCCGGGTCGTCCAGGAGCCGCCGCAACGCGGCGACGAAGGCGCCCGCGTCGTCCGGTTCCACCGCGAGGCCCGCGCCCGAGCGCTCGGCGACCCGGGCCACCTCGGTTCCCGCATCCACGCTGGCGACGAACGGGCGGCCCGCGGCGAGGATGGAATAGGTCTTGGACGGCACACTCGATCGGGCCAGACCACGACGCAGCGGGATCACATGGACATCCCCGGCGGCGAGGACCTCGTCGAGGCGTTCACGCGGTTGGAAATTCACGAAGCGCACGTTGGGGAGCCCGCTCGCCGCCGCCTCCAGATCCGGCCGCGCGGAGCCCTGACCGTTGATCACGAACACCACCGACGGGTCGTCGGCGGAGTCACGGGCCGCGGCCAGTACCAGCTCCAGCGACTGGGAGTACCCGACGTTGCCCGCGTACAGGACCACCTTCCGGCCGGTGATGCCGAGCTCACGGCGGTACGCGTTGTCCCGCTCGGCCACCGTGATGCGCTGCGTGTCCACGAAGTTCGGGATCACCCGCACCTTGTCAGACTTCCCGGCGGCGACCTTGGCGACGACGTTGGAACGGAGGTCATCGGACAGCACGGTCACCGCGTCCGCGGCGGCGTAGGTGGCCCGTTCGGTCCAACGCGCCGCCGCGATCACCCGCTCATCGCGCAACATCCCCAACTCGACCGCCACGTCGGGGAAGATGTCCTGGACGTTGAACACGACCGGAATGCGACGCAGCCGACCGATCGCAATCGCGGCCGGACCCAGCGTCAGCGGTGGGGACATGGCCAGTACCACGTCGGCTCGGATTCGACTCAACAGTCCGGTCACACCGCTCAAGCCCGTGAAGCCGGCGAATCCGATCGCGCGGGAAACCAGATTGGTCTTGTCGGTCGGAAATGGATGCAGGCGGGTGACGGTTCCCCAGTCGGTCCGCGCGTGGTGCACGAGCGTGCCGCGCCAGTCCACCTCCACCCGATGGTGCTCGTACCAGGGCACCGAGGTGACCACGTGCAGCCGGTGGCCGAGTGCCCCGAGGCCATCGGCGATGGCGGTCATCACCTCGCCGGTCGGCGCGGAATCCGGAGCGAAATGCGGACAGAGCACCAGAATCCTCATCGCCTGCTCCCCCCCAGCGCCGCGGCCCGACGGTAGACGGCACACAGTTGGGGAATGAGCCGGTCCCAGCGGTAGGTCTCGGCCCGGGCCGCGCGCCGCGCGCTCGCTTCGGGCGACGCGAATGCGCCGTCCACCGCCGCCCGCATCGCGTCGACCCAGCCGCCGAGATCGTCCGGATCGACGAGCACGCCGGCATCGCCGACCACCTCGGGAAGTGATCCGGCCGACGAGGCGACGACCGGGGTGTCGGTCGCGAACGCCTCGAGCACGGGCAGGCCGAAGCCTTCGTACCGGGACGGGACGCCCACCATCGAGGCTTCCCGGACCAGCACATCGCGCTCGACGGTCGAGATCCTCCCGACACGTCGCACCCGATCGCCGACACCGAGCCGTTCGACGAGGCGGACGATCGACGCCTCGGCCGAGCCCGCGCCCCCCGCGAGCACCAGGGTCACCTGGCCGCGTTCCCGGGCAAGGCGCGCAAAAGCCCGGATGAGCATCTCGTGGTTCTTGTGTGGGTAGGTGATCGCCAGATACACGATGAACGGTCCGGCGAGGCGAAACCGGCGCCTGACCGCCGCGGGGTCCGGCAGTGCCTGCGGGTCGACGGTCATCGCCGCGTCCATGCCGTGGGGCACGACCACGACCTTGCCCTCGTCGACATCGAGCATCTCCAGGACCCGGTCCCGCACGAACGCGGAAGGCACGGTGACGACGGCGGCGCCGGCCACCGACGCGGGTATCGCCCTGGCCAGCCACCGCTTCTTCACGGCCCCGAACGCCGCACCCGCCTCGAGAGGCTGGACATCGTGCAGCGTCAGCACGCTCGGCCGTCCCAGACCGGGCGGGACCACTCCGCCGTAACAATGGACCACGTCGATCCGGTCGCGCTGCACGGCTCGGGGCAGCCACGTCCACTCGAGCGCGACACGCGCCGGGCGGGTGCTGCCGGGAACGCGGACGGTGCGGGTCTCGACCCGCGTCGTGAGTTCGGGGTGTGCTCGCCGGAACGCCGGCTGGGCGTACAGGCGGAGATCGATCTCGGACCCGGCACACCGCGTCAATGCATCCACGGTCGACGTCGCCGCGACCTCGCTTCCGCCGACCACGGCGGGCCGCAACCACAACAGGTTCATACCGACCCGCAGACGCTCGGTCACCTTGTGGCCACTTCCCGATACGCGTCCCGTGTGGCCCGCGCCGTCCGGGACCAGGTGAAGTCCGCGGCCCGCTCGGCTCCCGCCGCGGCGAGCCGGTCCGCGAGCGCCGCGTCTTCCAGCAGCTCGCACAAAGCTGACGCGATGGCATCGTCGTCGTGGGGGTCGACGAGCAGGGCGGTGTCGCCGGCGACCTCGGCCAGCGACGTGTCCACCGAGGTCACCACCGGGGTGCGGTGCGCCATCGCCTCGAGCACCGGCAGGCCGAAGCCCTCCCAGAAGCTCGGGTAGCAGAAGGCCGCCGCGCCCTCGAGGAGCGCCGCTTTGTCGTGTTCGGTGACGAACCCGACGTCGACCACCCGCTCCGAGCCCTGTGAGGTCGCCACCGCCGCGTCGCCCCACCCCGATCCGCCCGCCAACACCACGATGGTGTCGCTGGGCAGCCGGGACGCGACGCGACGCAGTGCGGCACGGTTCTTGCGCGGTTCGGAGGTGCCGAGGTGCAGCACGTAACGACCGGGAATGCCGAGTCGACGGCGCAGCGCGGCCACGTCGTTCTCGGACACCTCGACCGGCGTCACTCCAAGTTCCACGACCCGGAGGCGATCCTCGCCGATCCCGGCCGCCGCCGCGTCGTTCCGCGTCGCCTGGGACGAGCACAGCACGAGGTCGGCGTCGTCGCGGGTGCGCTCCAGTGCGGCGTGGAAGAACCGCAGGCCGTGGGTTGTGAAATAGTCCGGATAGCGCAGAAATGCGAGGTCGTGGCAGGTCACGACCAACGGCACGGTGCGCGGTGGCAGCGCGATCCCGGTCGCGTGGATGACGTCCACCGGCCCGGTCGCCCGTTCCACGCGGGGCCACCGGAACCGGTGCCAGGTCTCGTACAGCACCGAGCGGGGAACGCAGAGCGTGCCCACGGGTATCGACGGGGTCCAGGGTGCCGGAGCCGCCGACCCGTGCCGGGCTGCGACCCCGACCAGCTCGACCCCGTCCATGGCCCACAGGGCCTCGGCGACCGCCAGTGCGGCCCGTGCGGTGCCGCCGGGCACCCGGTGCCAGCACTGTTCCAGGGTGTAACCGATGCGCAGTGTCGGTGGGGTTCCGGCCATGTCGGTTCCGATTCTCGCACGTACCGACGCCACGACAGCGAAGCGGGCAGCCTCCGATTCCCTGTGACCCCGACCGGCCCCGGCGCCCCGATGGGCCGTCGAAGGCCCGCACACCACGCGTCGAGGGGACGTGGGACCCGGGTCGGGGTGTGGTGGCGGCAGTACGATCATGACCCATGTCGAGCTACTTCAAGGGCCGTCGCGTGCTCCTCACCGGCGGCTCCGGATTTCTCGGAACGGCCGTCACCGCACAACTGGAGCGTGCCGGAGCCGACCGGATCGTCGCACCCACGAGCACGGAGTTCGACCTCCGGGAACGCGCTGCGACGGCGGCGGTGTTCGACGAGGTCGAACCCGAGCTCGTCATCCATCTCGCGGCCCGGGTCGGCGGCATCGGCGCGAATCAGGAGCATCCCTCCGAGCTGTATCTGGACAACCTGTTGATGGGCACCTACGTGATCGACGAGGCGCTCCGCCACGACACGCCCAAGACCGTGGTCGTCGGCACGATCTGTTCCTACCCGAAGTTCACGCCGGTCCCGTTCTCCGAGTCGTCGCTTTTCCAGGGGTACCCCGAGGAGACGAATGCCCCCTATGGCATCGCCAAGCTCGCGCAGCTCGTGCAGCTCCAGTCGAACCGTGCCCAGTTCGGCCAGAACGGTATCTATCTGATGCCCACGAACCTGTACGGCCCGGGCGACAAGTTCCACCCCGGTGTCTCCCACGTGATTCCGGCGCTCATCAAGAAGTGCGTGGACGCCGTCGAAGCGGGGGCGGATCGGATACAGGTCTGGGGCAC
>CAZEAV010000012.1:0-15165 GCA_964510215.1 uncultured Iamiaceae bacterium | reverse complement strand
TGAGCGGGGGCGGACGGTTGGGTCGGGGTCGCGGCGGTTTTCGGAGGCGGGGTGAGCGCCGTGGCGGGCGGTACCGTGGGAGGTCATGGCAAAGACCAACCCGGGCAACTTCTTCGAGGATTTCCGACTCGGACAGGTGATCGAGCACGCCACGCCGCGCACCGTGACCGATGGTGACCGTGCGGTGTACGGCGCGATCTACCCCACCCGTTTCGCATTGGCGTCCTCGGCGCCGTTCGCGGCGTCGGTCGGGCTGGCGCCGGCCCCGGTCGAGGAGCTGATCGCCTTCCACATCGCTTTCGGCAAGACCGTCCCGGACGTGTCGCTGAACGCGGTCGCGAACCTCGGGTACGCCGAATGCCGGTTCCACCGTCCGGTGGTCCCCGGTGACACGATCCGGACCCGTTCCGAGGTGATCGGTCTCAAGCAGAACTCGTCCGGGAAGACCGGGGTGGTCTGGGTGCGCTCCACGGCCACCGACCAGCACGGCGAGACGGTGCTCGAGTGGGCCCGGTGGGTCATGGTCCGCAAGCGCGACGTCGACGCTCCGGCTCCCGACACGGCCGTGCCCGAGCTCGCCGACGTGGTGGCCGTCGACGATCTGATGCTGCCGGCGGGCCTCGATTTCACCGCGTACGACTTCGCCGCGGCCGGTGGACCGCACCGCTGGGGCGATTACCCCGTCGGTGAGAAGATCGACCACGTCGACGGGGTCACGCTCACCGACGCGGAGCACATGATGGCCACGCGTCTGTGGCAGAACACCGCGAAGGTGCACTTCGACACCTCGGCCCGCGACGACGGTCGCCGGCTGATCTACGGCGGGCACATCATCTCGATGGCCCGGGCGCTGTCTTTCAACGGCCTGGCCAACGCGCAACTCATCGCCGCGATCAACGGCGGTTCACACGCCGCTCCGGCCTTCGCCGGTGACACCGTGTACGCGTGGTCCGAGGTGCTCGACAAAGCCGAGGCCGACGCCCCCGGGGTGGGCGCGCTGCGCCTGCGGCTGGTCGCCACGTCGGGCCGGGACACCACGATGACCCTGCGCGCTGACGACGGCAGGTACGCGCCCGGCGTGCTGTTGGACCTGGACTACTGGGCGTTCTGCCCGCGTTGAGCACTGGTCGAGTGACCGAAGTCCCCGTCGTCGACGTCGCCGCATTGCGTGCCGCCGACGCGGACCCGTCGGCGGTGCGGGCGTGCGCCCACGCGATCGACGCGGCGTGCCGTGAGGTCGGGTTCTTCGTCATCACCGGACACGGTGTCGACCCCCGCCAGCTCGTCCGCCTGGAGGAGTTGGCCCGGCGGTTCTTCGCACTCGACGGCGCCGAGAAGGCCGCCGTCGCCATGGAACACGGTGGGTCGGCGTGGCGCGGCTGGTTCGCGGAGGGCACGGAGCTGACCTCGGGACGACCCGACCACAAAGAAGGCATCTACTTCGGCTCGGAGCTGCCCCTCGATGATCCGAGGGTGCTGGCCGGTCTGCCGCTGCACGGCGCGAACCTCTTTCCGGCGCGCCCGGCGGGAGTGCGCGAAGCCGTGTCGGCGTGGATCGGCGCGATGACCGCACTCGGTCAGGACGTGCTCAGCGGCGTGTCGCTCGGGCTGGGCCTGCCCGCCGACTGGATCGCCACGCATCTCACCGCAGACCCGACCGTGCTGTTCCGGATCTTCCGCTACCCCGTCGTCGCCGACGATCCGGATGCCTGGGGCGTCGCCGAGCACACCGACTACGGCTTGATCACGCTGCTCGCCCACGACGGCACACCGGGGTTGCAGGTGCGCCCTCGGGGGACCGGCGAGTGGCTGGAGGTGGCCGCGGACCGTGACGCGATCGTCGTGAACCTGGGCGACATGCTCGAGGCGATGACCGGTGGTCGCTACCGGTCGACGCCGCACCGGGTCCGCCCGCCGGCAGCGGGCGACGCGTCCGAGGGAGGTCGCCTGTCGTTCCCGTTCTTCCTCGACCCCGGGTTCGACGTGCCGATCGCGCCGATTCCCCGAACCGGGACCGGGCCGGCGACCGACGTCCCGCCACCCCGGTGGGACGGTCTCGATCTCACGGCGGTGGCGGGCACCTACGGCGACTACCTGACTGCCAAGGTCGCCAAGGTCTTCCCCGCACTGGCCCGGGGCGTCGACCGTCGCGGTTGAGCGCGGCGGTTCCGCTGGTCGCCTACGGACGCGGCAATGCATCCGGTCACGCGCCGGTGAGCCGCGCTTCGTAGTCGTCGGCCAGTGCCCGCAACAGTGACCCGCCGTCCCCTTCGAACACCGGACCGTGCATGAGCGCCAATCGGTTCGGTTCGAGCTCCGCCAGCTCACGGATGGTCGGAGCGGTCCGCGGGGTGATCGCGGTCGCGCCGAGCAGATCTTCGGTGGCGATCGCCCGGGTGAGGACGTCGGTGTCACCGGTCACCGGCTCCGACGGCCCCATCTGGGTGAACAGGTCACCGACGAAGAGCGTGCCGGTCGTCTCTTCCGCCATCAGTCCCGCGTCCCAACCGTGCGGGACGTGCGGCGTGTCGATCCAGCGGACCCGTCGGCCACCGAGGTCGAGGACGTCGCCGTCGGCCAGCGCACGTGGGGCACGATCGGCGGCGTCGCCGAGTGAGACCAGCACGCCGGTCAACCCGTGGACCACCTCGCTGTGGGGCGCGGCGGCGAGCCATCGGTTCATCGCCCCGCACTCGTCGGCTTCGTAGTGGCCGAAGCTCAACCAACGGAGCTTGTCGAGCGGCATCACCCCGGCGACCGCGGACGAGACGACGTCGAACGCGCCCCGGTGGCCGAGATGGAACAGCAATGGTTCGTCGGCGTCGATCAGGATCTGGTTGAAGACCATGCCGGGCGGATCGGTCCAGGTGGAGATTCGGTACATCCCGTCGGCGAATTCGTCGATCCGGGTGTCGTCCATGGCCGGCTCCTCGAGAGCGTGAGTGGACCGGATGATACTCGGGAGGAAGAACGCCTGCCCGGAGAAGGTGCTGCATCGGGTGGCGGGGAACGTCCGCGCCCCACGCTCGGCGCGGCGAGGGTCACGGCTCGCTACGGTGCACGGCGTGGCTCGATGGCATGGCCGGTCGGTGAAACCCGAAGGCGCCCGGAACGACACGATCGCGGGTGCGCAGCACAGCGGTGTCACCCCGTGAAGGTGCGGATCGCCTACGGGCTCGGCGCCGACGCGGCGAGCGCGGATGCCGGGCGTTTCGGCGCGCTCCTCGACGGCCTCGAGGAGGTCGGCTTCGATTCGCTGTGGTTGTCGGAACGCCTCACCGGCGCGTCGCCCGATCCGCTCATCGGCCTCGCGGTCGCGGCCGGGCGGACGGAGCGTCTCAAGCTTGGGACCAGCGTGCTCGTGTTGCCGGGTCGCAACCCGGTCGTGCTCGCCAAGGAGCTCGCCAGCCTCGACGTCCTCTCGAACGGTCGGCTGCTGCCCGCCGTCGGCCTCGGCGCGCCGCTCCCGGTCGAGCATCACGCGTTCGGCGTCACCCGTGGTGAACGCGCCGCACGCTTCGACGAGGCCCTCGTCGTGATGCGACGGCTGTGGCAGGGAGAGGACGTCGACGGCATCCGTCTCGCGCTGCGGCCGATCCAGGATCCCTTCGACGTATGGCTGGGCGGTCGGGCCCCGTCGGAACTGCGGCGGGTCGGCCGGGTCGGCGACGGATGGTTGCCGTCGTTCTCGACGCCGTCCGAGGTCGCCGACGGCTGGGACCTGATCACCGACACGGCGACCGCGCATGGCCGGCGGATCGACCCGGAGCACCTCGGTGCACTCGTCGTCTACGCGAAGCGCGAGATTCCCGATGGGGCGCGCAAGCTGCTCGCCCGACGCGCCCGCGACGTGGACCCGGCGGCGATCGTTCCCGTGGGTCTCGACGCGCTGCGACACCAGCTCGAAGCGTTCATCGCGGTCGGCGCGTCCAAGTTCGTCGTGGTGCCGCTCGACCCCGTCGAAGACGTCGATGCGCACCTGCGCACATTGGGCGAGGCGTTGCTGGACCTGGTGACCTGAGCGCGCACGGATCACCGCAGCGTGATGCCGAGGGCGACGAGCGCCGTGCGCACGTCGTCGATGTTTCGCACCCGGACGGCTTGCAGGCCGACGGCACGAGCGCCGGTCACGTTCTCCGCGGTGTCGTCGAAGAACAACACGTGGCGTGGATCGGTGGCGAGATGCTCGCAGGCTGCGAAAAAACAGCCGGGTTCGGGTTTGCGATGGCCGAGCTCGTGTGAGGCGAGGATGCGGCCGAGGTCGGCGAGCACCGCTGCGTAGCGGGCCCCGAACGTGGCGGCGTGGGCGGCGTTGGTGTTCGACAGGGCGGCGATGCGGTACGGAGAGTCGCGCACGGCGGCGATGACCTCGGTGATGCCGGGCACGAGCTCCCCGAAGATGGCGTTCCATCCTTCGGCGATCGCGTCGAGGTCGACGTCGAGATCGAGCTGGTGGCGCAGCAGCGCGAAGTACTCGTCCGAGGTGAGCTCCCCGCGCTCGTACCGCTCGTAGTGGGCCTCCTTCCGGAACCGATCCGCGATGGCAGCCGCCGGCACACCGGAGCGTTCGGACCACACGGTGACCGCCCGGGCCCAGTCGAAGTCGATCACCACCTTGCCCAGGTCGAACACCACCACTTCGACCCGATCGGCATCGATCGGGACGGCCTCGATGGTCGGGGAGGTCATGGCCCGACCAGCCTGCCACAAGACAAGTGTCCCGCCACTCGGGGCCGTCCCGGCTACCGGTGGTCGACCGCGGTGGCCGATGCCAGGCGGGTGGCGAACGCGGCGAGACGATCGCGCAGGGCGTCGGGTTCGACGACCCGGAAGTCGTGGTCGAGCGGCGCGACGAATTGGACCAGTCGATCCATCGAGTCGGCGTCCATCGTGACTCGGCAGCATCCCTGGTCGGCGTCGATGACGCTGACCCAACGCCCGAATCGGCGCCGCAGGTCGTCACCCGGGCCATCGACGTCGATGACCACCCTGGTCCGACCCGGGGCGTCCCGCATCGACCGCTGCACGTAGTCGGCGAGGTCGTCAGCGGGCCACGGTCGGTCGGGGAAGGTGTTGCGAGCCGCACGCGGATCACGCATTCGGTCGAGACGGAACGTGCGCCAGTCGTCGCGGTCGAGATCGAAGGCGACGAGGTAGGAGCGGCCGCCCAGGATCACCACGCCGCAGGGCTCCACGTAGCGGTCCGAGGCGGTTCCGTCGGCCGCCCGGTACGCGAACGAGAGCCGGACCTGGTCCCGACAGGCGCCCGACACAGTTGCCAACACCTCGATCGGGGGACCGACCGTCTGGCCTGGCCAACGTCCGACCGAGGTGGTCGCGGCGAGCGTCTCGAGCCGTCGGCGGCGCTCCGCCGACAGCGAATCGATGACTTTGGTGACCGCGCCCAGCGCGGCCTCGGCGAGCTCGTCGGATTGTTGTGCGGCCAGGCGCAGCCCGACGGCGATCGCGACGGCTTCGTCGTCGTCGATGAGCAAGGGCGTGTCGCCGGTGCCGCCCTCGAGGCGGTAGCCACCATCCACCCCTGGTGCGGCCGCGACGGCATAGCCGAGCGAGCGGAGCCGGTCGATGTCGCGGCGCAGGGTGCGCGGCGACACGCCGAGCTGATCGGCCAGCGCCTGGCCCGGCCACCAACGGCGCCGCTGCAGCAGTCCCAGCAGGCGCAGGGTGCGTGCTCCGGTGTCGGCCATGATCGAAACATTCTACGAATTGCGGCCATCAACTGTCCGTAATCGGCGCGATCGTTGTCGCATGAACGAAACCACCACCATCACCCGTGAACGCGCCGACCTGATCGAGGCCCTGGACGCGCATCGATCCTTCCTCCTCCGGACAACCGCCGGATTGACCGACGCGCAGGCCCGGCACCGCTCCACGGTCAGCAGCCTGACCATCGGCGGCCTCATCAAACACGTCACCGAAGGTGAAGTCGCCTGGACCGGTTTCATGGCCGGCCACGGTCTGAGGGACGACGACCCCTCGATCGACTGGACCGACCCCGACCCGGCGATCGTCGAGGCGTACCACCAGCAGTTCGTCATGGCCGACGACGAGACCCTCGCCGGACTGTTGGAGCGTTACGCCGACGTCGCGGCGGCCACCGACACGTTGGTCGCCACGATCGACGACCTCGACGCGGCCTACCCGCTGCCACCCGCACCGTGGTTCCCGACGGGGTCGACGCGGTCGGTCCGTCGGGCGATCACGCACCTCATCGCGGAGACCGCCCAGCATGCCGGCCACGCCGACATCATCCGTGAGGCGATCGATGGCCAGTTGACCATGGGATGAAGCCGGAGTCGGTGACGCGGTCCGCGCTGCGCTCGGGCGATCTCACCCACGGCCGGATGTCCGCCTGGCGTGTCAGCCCGAAGCGATATGCAACAAAGAGGTTGCAATTCACCCCCGGATATGCAACTTTAGGGTTGCAGTAATCATCTCCATGAACTGGAGCCACCCATGAGCGACACGCCCACCACCCAGATCGACCCGTTGGACCGGATCGACAAGCCCATCGACATCGACGCCACGGCCGAGAAGGTCTTCGCCCTGGTGTCCCGGCCCGGCTGGTGGATCAACGACGGCACCGCCGTCGACCCGGATCCCGACATCCGAACCCAAGACGGGTTCACCATCCTCACCCACCCCGAATACGGCGAGTTCCGTTTCGAGACCGTGGCCAGCGAACCGCCCACCTACGTGGCGTTGCGGTGGCACCACGACCAGCCCGACGACGGCACGATGCGCTCGACACTTGTCGAGTTCCGCATCGAGCCGAACGCGAGCGGCGGCGTGCGGCTCGACGTCACCGAAAGTGGCTTCTCCCACCTGCAGAAGCCTCGCGCGGAGTGGCTGGTCGATCGCGAGAACAACGTCCGAGGGTGGGATGCCGAACTCGAAGCGGCCCGGGTCTTCGTCGAGGCGACGTGAGCGCAAGCCTCGCACCGGTGTGTGCCGCGCTTGGCGACGAAACCCGTTGGTCGATCCTCGCGGCACTGGGCGAAGGCCCGGCCTCCGCGTCAGCGCTGGCGCGCCGCGTGCCCGTCAGCCGTCAGGCCATCGTCAAGCACCTCGATGTACTGGCGCGCGTCGGTCTGGTCGACGCCGAAAAGGTCGGCCGAGAGGTCCGCTACCGGGCATTCGGGAGTCGCCTGGACGACCTTGCCCGCGACCTCGCGCGCATCGGTGCCGAGTGGGACCGTCAACTCGCCCTGATCAAACGTCTCGCCGAAGAACCGTGAACACCTCGCGGCTCGACGCCGGTCGTGGCCCGCCCCACGCCACACGCCGCCGGGCAAGGCGGACGGTGCACTCCTCCGGATCCCTCTCGGACATGCCTCAGGCCGAGCTCCATCGCCTCGATGTGATCGACGACTTCTCCGTCGTCGTCGGCCGCCCCGGACGAGGGCGCTTGGCCGGCCTCGAACCGCAGGAGTTCGCCCACGTCGGTCCTCGTGCCTTCGATCCGAGAGCTGAGCACGGCCCCGGTCGCCTCATCGAGCAGTTCGACGGCCTCATCGGAAAGCGGGATTCGTCGAGGTGAACGCGTCCGGTCGCATTTCGGCTCCGTGTTCGAGTCGGCTTCCGCACTCGGCAGTCGAATGAAAGAAATTGTCGATTTCGTTCATTAGGACGACCGGGATGAAAGAGGAGTTCAGCCGCGACCCTGGTTGACGCTTCAGGTCGTCTCCGGACCCTGCGCGTACGAGTGCAGCCATTCGGCCACCGCGCCCTGATCGAGGAACCGGGCCCATTCGAGCGGCGTCGCGTGGAACTCGGGATCCTTCGCCCGCAGGTCGGCGCCCCGCTCGACGAGCAGCTTCACGACGTCCAATTCGCCCGCGCCAGCCGCAATGTGCAGCGGGGTCCTCCCCTCGGTGGGAGGCGGCACGCCTGCCTCGAGCAGCGCCACGACGAACTCCCAACGGGCGTACGACGCGGCCGTTCGCAGCAGCTCGGTGTCGGCCTCCGGTTCGTTCATGACACCATCGACGATCCCGAGGTCGCCGCGCATGGCGCGCTCGACGACTGCGTCCGCGTCGATGGGGTGCTGCCAGCGCCACAGGTCCCGCAGGAGCGCGACTTCTGCTGAGTGGTGAATGAACTCGTCGAGCATGTGCAGGACATAGGCCACCCTGGTCCGGTCCGCATAGGCGCCCCCGACCGGTCCGACAGCCTCGCTCAGGGCCGCTTCGGAGACGAGCGTGACGTGCGCGTCCCAGCGATCGTGCGCGGCGCTGAGCAACTCGACGGCGCCGTCGGCGGTCGAAGGCGGCTGCCCGTCCGGGTCGTCGAGTCCGATGGGCGCTCCCTGCGGTTCCAGGCCGAGGAATCGGGGCGCGCGATCTTCGCCGTACATGTCGATCAGGTGCCACAGGCGCCAGGCGATCGTCGTGAACGGCTCGGGTTGGGGACGCGGCAGCGTCGAGTCGGCAGTCCAATGCCCGTCGGTTCTCTCACGGATCGTCCAGCAACCCGGCACAGGCTCCCAGAGGTACTCGTTGTCGGTGAGCCCGTCGAGGCGCGTCCGCAAGCGTTGCCACACCTGGTCGGAAAGGTCGACCAGCTCTTGCTTCACCGCAACCATGGCGGGAAGCTACCAGCCCTCATCTCGAACCTGCCGTGCATCTTCGAGCGGGTACTCGCCGCCTCGCTCAGTCGGATCAATGGGTGGGTTCGAGGTTTCCCAGTCTCGTGGCGATCTCGCTTGCCATCGCCTGCACGGCCGACTGGTCGACAGGAGACACCGATCCATCCGAGGCGACGCCATCGGCGGACTGCACCAGGACGTCGACGCCGTCGACCTGGAAGATCACCAGTGCCTGGTGGAGGGACACCGGGTGGGGGAGTGACCCTCCCGAGAGCTGGAAGTCTCCGGTGAGCGTCGCTCCGAAGTCACCGTAGGCGTTGCTCGGTTGCGCCTGGATGCCCTCGAGTGTCTCCTGAACGCCCTGGTCCGTTGCCGACACCCGCGCACATTTCGTGGTCGCGGTGACGAGCGCGTCGAACTCGTCCTTCGTCGTGAACCCGGCATACG
The DNA here is from genome assembly GCA_964510215.1 of uncultured Iamiaceae bacterium. GTDB lineage: Bacteria > Actinomycetota > Acidimicrobiia > Acidimicrobiales > Iamiaceae > JAFDWI01. Next base: position 6,110 of record CAZEAV010000012.1, on the reverse strand, counting down.
GGTCGGTCGCGCGGAGCAAGTAGACCCCGATCTGGCAATTGTCGTCGGCATTGAACAACCGACCCGCGTACTTGTCCGGATCGTCGCCGTCGGTGTCCATGAGCTTCTATGCCTCCGGGCAGCTCTTGTTCATCGCCGCGGTGAAGGGATCGTCGTCGCGCGCTCCGTCCCACCGCCGGCGGTCGTCGTGTCCGGACGATTTTCGTACGGTCGAACCCATGAGCTTGGACAAACGCATCGAAGTGCGGGTCTCCGCAGCGGACAAGGCGGCGATTGCGTCCGCTGCCGCGCTCGAAGAGGCATCACCGACCGAGTTCGTGCGAAGAGCGGTCTTGGTTCGGGTTCGGGTGGCGCTGGCCCGTTCGGACTACACGTTGATGTCTGCGGAGGAGTTCGACCGGTTGATCGCATCTCTTGAGATACCCGACGAAGCACCGAACTTGGCAAAGGCATTCGGTCGCACTGGGCCGTTTGTCCAGCATTGACCACCGGGTTCGATTCGGTCTCGCTTGACCAGGGTCACGACCGGTCCGCCTTCGATTGTGGCGCCTGAAGAGCTGAACTCCTGGCTCGCGTTCGACGCCGTCGGTGCGCGGCGAGCAGGATCTGCGAGGGCGTTCGTGCGGGTGCGCGACGGTGATCCGTCACGGGTTTGGGCATACTTTTCGTTGGCGCCGACCGAGGTCCCTGGAGGACGAGCCGTTCGGCGAGTCCGTCCAAGAAGCACAGCGGCCTTTCTTCAAGCGGAGCTTGGAGAGTAGCAATCGTGAGCCGAGATAGATGAGATCTATCCGCGCAGCCTGTTGGAGACGTGCTGAGCCGCAGCCAGACCGGTGGCTATTCGAGAATGCCGGGGTACGTCCTGGCAGGGTTGGCGCTGGCCGCGTCACTGCAGGGCTCCGGGGTCGGTAGGCAGCTTCTCGTCGATGCGGTCGATGACGCGGCGTCTGCCTGCTTTCGCCACTTCGGGCTCACGCCCGTAAGAGGCGATGCCCGGCGACTCAACATGAAGATCGCCACCATCCGAAACCTGCTGGATGTCGGCGACGCTGGATCCACCATTCGCACGAGGCGTCAACGGTGAGTTCCGAGTCGTGAACGCCAATGAGATCCATGAGGCGAACAGCTACGGCAGATCGAGGATGTCGGCAAGTGTCTCCCGGACGGCAGCGAGACGGGCCGGTCCGACGTTGCCACGAGTTGCGCGCAGGCGTGTCGAGGACACGCTGCGCACATGCTGGCACTGCGCCGCCGAATCGACGGTGAGGCCGTTGTTGGATTCGGCAGGAATGGTGACTTCGGATTCGAACTCGCGGATCGTGCTGGTCAGCGGTACGACATGCACGACCGAGGGAGCGTGGTCGAGGATGCGTTGTGCAGTGACCACCACGACCGGGTGAACGAATCCCGCCTCCCTGCCCTGGGGCAGGCCGAGGTCGAGGTCGATCACGTCACCCGAGGTCAGCATCGAGCCAGGAGGCCTCGTCGTCGCGTATCTCCGCGGACAGCTCACGTCCCATTCGGTCCTGGCGGAGTGCACGCACCGCAAGCGTCACCGTGTTCCCGACCGTGGTATCGAGCTTGGCCGCGAGGCGCTTGAGGTCGTCGTGGGTCGCCGACGTGATCCGCACGCTCGTGCTTTGCATGCAAAACAGCATACACGCCTCAGCGGTGCTTCGGTACCGCGCGAGTTGCCAGATACCGGCTCCGACGAAGGCTTCCAACACCGAGCGGCAGGTCGGCAGGTTGGTGAAACGATTTCCGACTCGTTGCGCCACTCGATCGTCCATAGCTCGACTTCAGGAAAGGGCCAAGGATCCCGGCTCGGGCGTCGAGCCCGAACATCGCGCGCAGTCGGCCAGCCTTGATCAATGGGCTGCCGGCCGGGCGACGGTGCCGTCGTCGAGTGGGACGTTGTCGAGCTCGGTAACGCGCGCGAACGCCTTGTTTGCCGACACGAGCGACGAGTCGTGGGAAACTGCGGTCGCAACGAGCACGGCATTGAACGCTCCGAGGGATGGGATTGCCTGCCAGATCGCGAACCCCGAGGTCAGTTCCGTCGCACCGATCGTGAGGATCGGCGCGAGCAAGATCTGGAACTGCACCGCGAGTCGTGCGGCGTCTGCCCGGTCACTTCGACGAGCCCGCACGTACGCAAGTTTCTGAATCACCTCAGCCGATGTCGTCCGTCGCAGGTCACCTCGGCCGAGTGTCACCATGATGGTGCGTGCCGGTCTGCGGTGGGCGCAAGACATCGGTCGATTGCGTCTCGGATGACTGATGCCACCGATCGATCCTGCTCCGAAGCGACAGATGCCACCCGTTGGCAGCGGTCCTCGTCCAGAAGAAGCTGCAACCGTCGAGTCAGGCGTTGTCTGGGCTGCGTCGAATCCTTGACATTGCCGTCGGCGTGAGTAACATCTGGACATATGTCCAGTTTGGTGTCCGATCAGGGGGTCGGTGCCGCGTCGCAAAACCACGACGACGGCATCCGCGGCGTGACGCGTGCGGTGACCCATGAAGCGACGCGCCGTCGCCTGAGTGCGCGTCAGGCCGACACGGTCGAACGGCTCACCGCCGCCGCGGTCGACGAAGTGCGCGACTGTTCCTACGACGGCCTGACCGTCCGCAACGTCGCCGCCCGCGCCGGGGTCGCCCCCGCCACCGCCTACACGTACTTCTCGTCCAAGGACCATCTCGTCGCCGAGGTGTACTGGCGCCGGGTCCGGTCGCTGGCCGCCGGTACACCGGACCGGTCGCGACCGCCTGCCGAGCGGGTCGCCGCCACGCTGAGCGAACTGGCGATGCTCGTCGCGGACGAACCCGAGCTCGCCGCGGCCACCACCGTTGCACTGCTCAGCTCCGAGCCCGATGTCAAGGTGCTCCGCGACCGAATCGGCGCCGCCTGGCACGACCGCATCGTCGACGCGCTCGGCGACGACGCCCGCTCCGAAATCGTCACGGTGCTCGATCTCGTCGTGTCCGGCGCCCTGTTGCAGACCGGCATGGGCCACCGTTCGTACGCCGACCTCCCCGACCTGCTCGCCGAGGTCGCCACGACCGTCCTGGAGGCACCACGATGACCGATGTCGTCACGACCGCGCCGTTGACGTTCGACCCGTACGACTACGCCATCCACGTCGACCCGTACCCCACCTACGCGCGCCTACGGGCCGAGGCGCCGGTGTTCCACAACCCCGACGTGTGGTTCTGGGCGTATGCGCGTCACGCGGATGTGCTGGCCGCGCTGAAGGATTCCGACACCTACTCGTCGTCCAACGGGGTGTCCCTCGACCCCGCGGCATGGGGTCCCAACGCCCACCGCACCATGTCGTTCCTCGGCATGGATCCGCCCCGGCACGGCCGGATGCGTCGCCTGGTCGCCCGCGGGTTCACCCCCCGCCGGGTGAACGAACTCGAAAGCAAGATCCGACGGATCGCCGCGGCGTGGGCCGAGGACGCGGTCGCCCGCGGCTCCTTCGACTTCATCGACGACTTCGCCGGCAAGTTCCCCATGGACGTCATCTCGGAGATGATGGGAGTACCCGAGGCCGACCGTGCCCAGGTGCGCATCTGGTCGGATCTGCTGGTCCATCGTGAGCCCGACACTCGTGACGTCCCCCGGTCGGGCATGGAAGCGGCGCTGGAACTGGCCGGGTACTACGCGGACATGATCGCCCAGCGTCGCTTCCGACGCTCCGATGATCTCACCTCGGCGCTCATCGACGCCGAGGTCGACGGCGACCACCTGAGCGACGACGAGATCGCCGGCTTCCTCTTCCTGCTGGTGGTGGCCGGCAACGAGACCACCACCAAGCTGCTGGGCAACGCCTGGTCGTGCGGCCACCGCTTCCCCGATGAGGGCCGCAAGCCCTTCGTCGACCCGGCACGCATACCCGACTGGATCGACGAGACCCTGCGGTTCGACACCTCCAGCCAGATGCTCGCCCGCACCACCACCCGCGACGTGGAACTGCACGGGGTCACGATTCCCGCCGGGGAACGGATCCTGCTGCTGTTGGGCTCGGCGAACCGTGACGAAGCGGTGTGGGACCGACCCGATGTCTACGACCTGGACCGGACCGACACCGCGCAGGACCTTGCCTCCTTCGGGTTCGGCCGCCACTACTGCATGGGCCACGCCCTGGCCGTGCTCGAGATGCGGATCGCGATGGAGGAGCTCGTGGCCCGGATCGCTTCCTACGACGTCGATGCCGAACGTGCCGAATGGGTCCACTCGGTGAACGTCCGTGGGTTCGCCCACCTGCCCAGCACGGTCGTCCGGCGCTGAGGAACGGAACCGTGCCCCGTTTCGCTCCGCACCCCGACTGTCGCCCGGCGCTCGTCACCGGCGCATCCTCGGGCATCGGCGCGGCCACCGCGATCGCCCTGGCCGAGGCCGGTCATCCGGTCGCACTCGGTGCCCGCCGCGTGGAGCGGTGCGAAGCGACCGCGGAGGCGATCCGCTCACAAGGCGGGGACGCCGTGGCTCTCGCCCTGGACGTGACCGACGAAGCGAGTGTCACTGCGTTCGTGAAAGGTGCGACCGACGCGTTCGGCCCGCTCGACGTGGTCGTCTCCAACGCCGGCGACGTGCAGCCCGGCGGTGCGGTCGAGGTCGACCCGGTGCGATTCGCCGCCGAGGTGGACGTCAACCTGGTCGGCCCCCAACGGCTGCTGCATCACGCGGTGCCGGCCATGGTCGAGCGGGGTCACGGTGATGTCGTGTTCGTCACCTCCGAGGTCGCCCGGCACCCGCGCCCGTTCACCGCCGCGTATGTCGCGTCGAAGTCGGGCCTGGAAGCGCTCGCCGAGGTGGCGGCCATGGAGCTCGAAGGCACGGGTGTGCGCGCGGGCATCGTCCGCCCCGGCCCGTCGTCCACGGAACAGGGCACGACCTGGACCGAGGCCGACATCGTCCGTGTCGTCGGCGCCTGGGACCACTGGGGGCTCACCCGCCACAACGGTTCCCTGCGTCCGGCTGACGTGGCCCGGGCGGTGGTGGCGATGGTCGCCACGCCACGGGGCACGCATCTGAACCTGATCGAAGTTCAACCCCAGGCCCCGAATGCCGAAGGACCGAATGCGCAAGTGGAGACACAGCCATGACCTCGACGATCACCCTTCCCCCCAAGGTCTCCGGAGACGACGGCGATACCGGGCACCTGGAGGAACTGCGGCGCGACCCGATCGGCTTGATGCGCCGGGTGCGCGAAGAATGCGGTGATGTCGGCGAGTTCCGCCTCGCCGACAAAGAGCTCGTGTTGCTCACCGATGCCGAGGCGAACGAGGTGTTCTTCCGTGCGAAGGACGAGGACCTCGACCAGGCCGCGGCGTATCCGTTCATGACCCCGATCTTCGGCGAAGGAGTCGTGTTCGACGCGCCGCCCGAACGCCGGCGGGAGATGCTCCACAATCAGGCGCTCCGGGACAAGCACATGCGCGGCCACGCCGAGACCATCGCCGAACAGGTGCGCGGGATGGTCGCCGACTGGGGAGACGAGGGTGAGATCGATCTGTTGGACTTCTTCGCCGAGCTGACCATCTACACCTCCTCTGCGTGTCTGATCGGGCGCAAGTTCCGCAACCAGCTCGACGCACGCTTCGCCGAGTTGTACCACGACCTGGAACGGGGTACCGACGCGTACGCATTCGTCGACCCCTACGCGGACATCGAGGCGTTCCGGCGCCGCGCTGGTGCAGCAGATCATGGACAGCCGCACGGCCGGGCCGCCACCCGCCGATGCGGACCGAGATCTACTGGATGTGCTGATGTCCATTCCCGGTGATGACGGCGAGCCACGGTTCAGCGCGGACGAGGTGACCGGCATGTTCATCTCGATGATGTTCGCCGGCCACCACACCACTTCGGGCACCGCGGCGTGGACCCTGATCGAGCTGTTGCGCCATCCCGAATGGATGGCCAGATCCGTGGCGGACCTCGACGCGCTGAGCGCCGCCGGTGAGGACGTCACCTACCAGGCGCTGCGGGAGATCCCGAACCTGGAGGCGTCGCTGAAGGAGGCGCTGCGCCTGCACCCGCCGCTGATCCTGTTGATGCACCTGGTCCGCACCCCTTTCGACGTGTGCGGTGTCCACATCGAAGCAGG
>CAZEAV010000011.1:0-15674 GCA_964510215.1 uncultured Iamiaceae bacterium | reverse complement strand
GCTCGAACGTTTCGCCGCGGCGATCCGCAGCGGAACCGGTGTGGAGGTGACGGTCGACGAAGGGGTGTGGTCGGTCGCGATGGGGGTGGCCGCGCACCGCTCGATCGACGAGGGGCGCGCCGTGGAGATGGCCGAGTTCGACCTGGACCCGTGAGGGGTTCCTTCGATTCGGTCGGCGAGGTCCTGCCCCGGTGGTGGTCGCCCCTCAGGCGGTGGCCGTGACCTGGATGCTGGGGTAGCCCGATGCCCCGTTCGGCGCCACGGCCGTCACCTCGGCCGTCTGGGTGTGGCCCGTACCGTCGGTCGCACGCGCGGTGATCGTGTGGGAACCCGGCGTCGGATGCCACCTCAGGTGCCACTGGCGCCAGCAGTCGACGTTCAACGCATCGGCCAAGGTCGCCTCCCGCCAAGGTCCGTCATCCACCTTGACCTGGACGCCCTGGATTCCCCGCGTCGGCGCCCAGGCCACACCGGCGATCGCCGTTGGGCGGGCGGAAATCGAGCTGCCCGGTCGGGGCACGTCGATGCGTGACTGGGTCTTGATCGGCCCTTTCTTCGACCAACCCCGGGGGATCCAGTAGCCGTCACGCTCCCAGCCGGTGAGTTCGATCTCGGTCAGCCACTTCGTGGCCGACACGTAGCCGTACAGACCGGGAACGAGCAGGCGTGCGGGAAAGCCGTGCTCGATGGGGAGCGGTCGGCCGTTCATCGCCACCGCGACCATCGCGTTCGGTTCGGACAATGCCCTGGTGGTGGGGAAGCCGGCCGTGAACCCGTCCACCGAGTGGCCCAGCAGTTGCTCGCCGGACTCGTGTGCCCCGGCCCGGTCCAGGAGATGGGACAGCGGGACGCCCTGCCACCTGGCGTTGCCCACGAGGTTCCCACCGACCTCGTTCGACACGCACGCAAGCGTGATGTCCGCTTCGATCTGGGGCAGGCTCATCAGCTCCCGATAGGTCAGTGAGTAGGGGTGGTCGACTCGCCCGCGGACGGCCAGCTTCCAGTTGGACGGGTCCACCGCCGGGGGCCGCAGGGCCGTGTCGATCCGGTAGAAGTCGTCGTTGGGCACGAACAGCGGCGTGAGTCCCGGGATGTCCAGGTCGGCTCCGGCAGGAGCGGCCGCGGCCCGTCGGAACGGTCGCGGAAGCCGGATCGTCCGTCGCATCTCGTCGACACGTTCCCGCCCCGAGAGGACCCAGCCGCCCATCCCGGCCAGCGCACCGACGACCAATGTGCCGCCTGCCGAGATCAGGAACGTCCGTCGGTCGAGCCCCGACGTCGTCGGCGCCGATGCGCGTGGACGTGTTGCCAAATCGACCAGCGCGTGCAGGACGATGACGCCGCAGAGCGCGCCGATCGCCCCGACGACGCACGCGCCCACGGCGGAGGTGCCGGGTTGGGAGATCGTGGCGACCACGCCGATGACGGCGAAGGCCACGTATCCCGACGCGGCGACGCGAAGGTGCCGACGGGCGAGAATTCCCAGTCCGGCCCCGAACAACGCCGCGAGCAGGATCGTGCCCAGGATGAGGGCGTCCTTGTCCGACGTGCCGAAGGTGTCGATGGCGGCCCGGTCGACCCAACCGGGGAGCACGTCGACGAGCGCATCGCCGACGCCGATCACCAACGACGGTGCTTTGTCGAAGATGCCCGCGACGAGTTCACCGGCCCCGAGCGCGGCAGCCGCGGCCGCGAGTCCTGCCAGCGCAGCGGGCGCCCGGCCCGCCGGGGCCTGGGCATCGGTGGTCGGTGGCGTCGGTCGATCCATCCCGATGGTGCTCCTCGCATCGGACGACGACCCGCCCGATACCGGTGAATCTACCGCCCGGATCCCACGATGGTGCGTGGTGAGCGGACGGGGCACCTCGGTTTGCGACGTGGGTGGGTTGCGCCGAGGACTCGCGCCCGTGCGTCGTGTCGACCGCGATGACTCGGGACAGATTCGGCGCGCTGGGAGCCTGCGGGCACCTCCGGCGGCCGGCAGCGTTGCCGAGTGACCGTCTGGAAGCCGGGACCGTCGACCTCGCAGTCCGTCTTTCGACTGCGACCTATGACCAGTCGGCGTTGATCGGAGAACTCGACCCATGTCGCCGTCCATGTCGTCAACGACGGCAACACCCTGGCGGATGGCACCCCCTGACCGACAACGCCGTCACCAGACTGCTCCCCGATGGGGTCAGTTCCGGTTGTTCCCAGGGGTCAAGGGCCGGCCGGAGTCGATGCCGCACTCGGTCCTGTCGTATTCGGTGACCTTGTTCGCGTGGGCCGTGTACCCGGCATCCATACCGCTCCTGAGCGCCTTCACCGCTTGGTCGATGTTGGTGGCTGCCTGGACCTTCGGGTTGGTCTCGGTCACCACGTCGACCATTGCGTCGATGTCGTCGGCGATGGTGTCCGGCGCGACGTCTTGGAGTGCCTTGCCGGTTTTCAGGCCCTGCGCGTAGCTCACCTTCAGGCTGGCCAGCGCCTTCGCCTTGTCGGGCGATGTGAGATCGATTTCGGGTCCGTTCTCGTCGGCTTGCCTGGCCAGGTCGCAGTAGGAGCCCGAGAGTTCTTCCTCGTCGTCGGAAGGCACCGTCGAGTCTGCCGCCGTTCCGGCGACATCGGTATCGGGCCGGCGTGTCGTCGACGGGCGACCGTCGCTGTCCGGTTCGGCCGCGGCCGTCGTCGAGGTTCGGGCCCGCTCGGATACGGTCGCCGTATCGACACCGGATCCGCATGCTCCGAAGAACAGCAGCGAAGCCAGCACCAGCCCGGCCAGCGTGGATCGTCGTCGTCGGGACATGGGACCCTCCGCATGTGGGTTCCGGGGCCGCACGGACGACTCCACACGGTCCTCCGAGACCGGAACGCTAGCTGAAGGAGCGGCCCTGGGCCGATGAGAACTCTCCTGCCGTGTCAATCGAGGTCGAAGATCCACGCGAGTGACTGGGCACCCTGGCGCATCGTGGTGCCATTGCCGACCAGTCCGCACCCGTAGAGGTGCGCGGTGACCGTGGAAAGCTGGTCACCTCGGACAGCGGTCAGCACCATCGTCCTGCCCATCTCCGCGGTGCACTGCTCGTTCCGAGCTGGGACGGGGGACAGCAGCCGCGCGTCGCGCAGGATCCGGGAGATCGTGCCCGGGTCGGTGACAAGCACCGGGTGCGGACTCTTCGATGGCCCGTCCTCCGGACCCCCGACCGGGTAATGACACACAGTGATCGCTGTCGGGACGAAATCGAACACGGGTCCGGTCACGGCATCCCGACGGGAGAGCTCGGGCGGAGTCGCCGGGCACAGAGCCGGTGTGACGCCAGCGCCGGTCGTGGGCGTCGTCGTCGGAGCCCGCGGCGTCGGCGATCCATCCGGGGCGCCCTCTGGCGACGTGGTCGGGGGAGGCTCGGTTGCTGAGAAGGAGAGGGGCGCGCTCACGAAGACCCGTGTCGTGCCGCGGTAGCTGCCGATCGTGACCACCCGGCACGGCCCGGGCGTTGTCGGGGGCTCGGAGTGCTGCACGGCGGCCGTCGACCCGCACGACGCGTGGGTCGCATCGGCGAGCGACTTGGCCGGGGTCGACACCGAACCGTTGGACTCCACCCACGTCGAGAAGCCGTGGCCGCTCGAGGACACGAGCAGTGACGCGGTCGCCTGTGTGGGATCGCCGGTGCCCGGCGGTGCAGCGGGGGTGTCGCCAATTTGCTGTGACGTGGCACGGACGGGCGCGCGACACACCCATTTCGGAGCAGCAACGGCAGGGCTTCCGAAGAAGACCCGGGCTCCCTCGACGCACTCGAGGAGCGTCACCTCGGTGCCCGCGTCGAAGCCGCTCACGCGCACCATGACCCGCTGACCGTCGTGCAACCCGGTGACGGGGCGGACCGTCACGTTCCCCGGTGGCGCGGCCGCGGTCACCGATTGCGACCTCGTCGCACGCATCGACCCCGAACGCGTGGTCTCGGACGTCGGACCGCCGATTTGGGTGGCGACGACGGCCACGAGCGCCACGATGGCCGCGGCCGAAGTGGTGGTCACGACGAAGCGCACGCGTCGGCGGCGGCGACGGGCGCGCCGGCTGCGGTGGACGATCGCGGCGTGCACGTGCCGGTCGCCGCTCACCGGTGGCACCCGTGCGGCTCGGCGGTCCACCACGGTGCGGATCGGATCGGTGTCCGGGCCCTGGGGCTTCTCAGTCATCGTCATCTCCCCGCTGGTCTCCGAGGCGGTCCGCGAGCGCCGATCGGGCCTGATGCAGTGTCGCTTTCACCGTGCCCTCGGCGACACCGAGGCGCGCCGCGATCTCCGCCATTCCCAGGTCCGCGCCGTAGCGCAGGGCGACCACCTGTCGCTGGCGGTGGCTCAGGTGGTGCAGGGCCGCGGCGACATCGACCCGCCTGGCGGTTGCATCGATCGATTCGGATCGGTCCGTGACCACGAGCAGGTGACGTTTGCGCCGGAACAGCGCTCTGCGCCGGTGCATCGACCGCAAAAGATTCATCGCGCAGGTCGTGACGAAAGCGGCCAGATTGTCGATGGAGTCCCCGTTGTCCAGCTTCTCCCACGCGCGCCCCAGGGCGTCGGCCACCGCATCGGCTGCGTCATCGGTGGAGCCGGACCACAAGGCGACACCGGCGACGACCCGGCGGTAATCGGTTTCGGCGAAGCGCTGGATCCGGGCCACGACTCCCTCGGCCGCGAGCGTGTCGGTACGCGGCGTGGGCGTGGGAGTCGATTCTTCGTCCTCGAGCGGCGCGGCAGTGATGGTCACCGTCTCCTCCGTTGACCGGGGCGGTTCGCTTCCCCGTGCACCACTCCGACGCTCGACCACCGGGCACGGTTTAGTCGCCGGGAGCAGACTCCGGAGTTCCCGACGCCGGTGGGGTCGAGTCCGTCCGGTGTCCATGGTACGTGCCTGCGGGCACCGGTTAGCGTGCCCGCGTGGACCCTGACCACTCACGCCGTGCCCCGGTGCTGGCCATCGACATCGGTGGCACGAAGGTCGAATCGGCCATCGTCGGCGCCGACGGCTCGATCACCGCGCGGCACCGGGCGTCAACCGGGGGCGAGGACGCCGACGCGCTCTTCGACCGGGTCACCGGTGTCGCCGGGGCGACGCTCGATGACCAGTACGCGTCGGGTGGGGGCGCGCCGGTTGCGATCGGCGTGGGTTGCGGTGGCCCGATGGCGCCTGGCGGCGTCACCGTTTCCCCGTTGAACATCCCCCAGTGGCGCGCCTTCCCCCTGCAGGCCAGGCTGAGCGACCACTTCGCGATGCCGACCTGGATCGACAACGACGCCAAAGCCCTGGCGCTGGGCGAAGGATGGCTCGGCGCCGCCGCGGGCGAACGCAACTACCTCGCGATGGTCGTGTCCACCGGAATCGGTGCCGGAATCGTCGTGGACGGCCACCTGCTCGACGGTGCGAGCGCCAACGCCGGGCACATCGGGCATGTCGTCGTGGTCGACCACGGGCGACCGTGTGCATGCGGTGGCCGTGGCTGCCTGGAAGCCGAAGCGTCGGGGCTGTCGATTGCGGCCATCACCGGGCGTCCCGCCGCCGAGGCCGACGACCAGACGCGCCGGCGAGTCGGCACGCTGGTCGGCCGGGCCGTCGCCGCACTGGTCGTCGCGTGTGATCTGTCTCTGGGGTGTGTCGCCGGGTCGGTGGCCTTGGGTTACGGCGCGGCCTTCTTCGACGCCGCCAACGTCGAGCTCCGGCGGATCGCACGGATCAGCTACGCCCGAGGCGCCCGGATCGTCCCTGCGGGGCTGGGCGACTCGGGCCCGCTGGTCGGCGCCGCCTGTGTCGCGGCGAGGGCGCCCCACGCGGACCGAACCTCTCGTTTCCTTTAGCATCCCGGTGAGAATCGCTCGTCCATCTCCTGATTCTCGAGGCGGCCCGTGAGCGCACGAGCAACGATCACCGAACCCAGCGCCCGGTACGACCGTTCCGACGCCGGCCACGCACGCCACGGCGCGTCGATCCGGGACCGTTGGGTGTACCGGGCGATCGCTGCGCTCACCATCGCACCGATCTGGATCAGTGCGATCCGTTCCGGACTCCAGGGATGGATCCCGACCAACGATGCGGCCGCGGCGGTGCTCCGGGCGAAGCATTCCCTGGGCGCCCACCCCACGCTGGTGGGCCTGTACGCCTGGCCGTCATCCCACGTGATCGACGTCACGACCTACACGGCCGGTCCCTGGCAACTGTGGTGGATGTCGGTGCCCGTCAAGGTGCTGGGCGCATCCTGGGGACCGCTGCTGTCGATGGCCCTGCTGAATTCGCTCTTCCTGGTCCTGGCGGCGTGGTGTGTCCGGCGCCGCCTCGGCGACCGGAGCGCGATGCTCGCACTGGTACTCCTCGCTCTGCTGCTGTGGTCCTTCGGTGCGAACGCCTTTCACTCGCCGGTGCCGGTCGTGGCGGTCGCCGCCCCGTTCGCCGCGTTCTGTTTCGCGGCGTGGGCGCTGGCCGCGGGAGATGAAGGGGTCCTGGGGGTGTTCGCCGGACTGGCGAGCTATCTGGTGCTCTGCCATCCCTCGACCACGTTGCTCGTGCCGGCGATCGGAGTATCGGCACTTGTGATCGGAATCGTTGCATTGTGGAAGGACCGACGACGCGACCCCGAAGGGTGGCCGACGCGTCGCCGGCGCTCGTGGCGCTCGGTGCTGATCGCGCTCGGCGTCACCGTGGTGCTGTGGATCCCGTCGTTGATCCAGGAATTCACCACCAGTCCGGGCAATCTCACGCACCTGTACCGGGCCTCGAGCCAGTTGCCGTCCTGGATGAGCCTGCGTCGCAGCATCGCCTCCACGTTCGCGCTGTTCACCGGCACGCCGTTCTGGTTCCGGGGGAGTACCGACCATTCGTTCCTCACCTCCACAGCCGGCATTCCCTCCCTTGCCGCCACCGTCCTGACGGCGGTTGCGCTCGGCGTGATCATCGTCGTCCTGGGATTGGTCACCTACCGCCGCGGCGACCGACTCGGCTTGAGCGCCGTCGTCCTCGGCGCCTGTTCGTTGGCGTCGATGTGGTTGCACTTCATGCGCTCGCCCAAAGGGCAGTACTTTCTGCCGGTCTGGGTGGTCGCGATGTTCCTCACCTACCTGATCTGCTACGCGGCGGTTCGGTCGCTGCCGGACCGGATGAAACACGTCGGGCCACAGGCCGCGGTCGCGGCCGTCCTGGTGCTCGCGGTCGCCAACCTGCCTGCCCGACGAATTCCGCATTTCACCGCAAGCACGCCGAGTGAACGCAGCATCTCCAAGGCGCTCGACCGACAGATCATCCCTCACCTGCGCAATCGTGGCGCGGTCACCCTCGCGCCGGCGTTCTATGGAACCTACAAGTACGCGGCCGCGCTCGTGGTCGCCCTCGACGAGGCGGGGATTCCGGTGTGCGCGCACGCCATCGTCTCGTTCCAGGGATACCCGAACGCCGCGTGCGACAAGCCGCGTCCCGGGGTGACGGTGATCTACCGGTCGGCAGCGACCTATACCGTGCCGCCCCCCGGGGAGACCGTCATCGCCCGCCACGTCACCCTGGACGCATCCGAACAGCGCGCATGGCAGGAATCATCCCTGGACGTCCAGGCATCGATCCGCGCGGTCGTCGACGCCGGCGACACCCTGCGGCCGACCGTGGCGTACGACCAGCGGGTCAAGGCCGGAAAAGCCACGAACCTCCTCGGCCCGGACGGCCCCGACTTCTTCGCCGACCCCGGGAAGATCAACACCGATTTCGGCACTCAGGGCCTGTTCGCCCGGCTGGTCGTCGCCACCGACGCGCACTCCGACGGCCGGGTGACCCTGGTGAAGTTGCCGGGGGTTCCCGACGACGAACTCCTCCGCTGGGCACGGCTGCAACGGAAGCTGGCCCAGGGGATCGTGGTGACGATGAAGCCCCAGGCCTGACGGCTTCAGGGCTGGTGGGAGTCCGGTCGTCGCCGGCGGTGCCCGCTTCAGTTGTCGGCGCCGGCGCTCACGTTGGGAGCCACCAATGGCCAGGGGTTGTTCAGTTCCACCGAACGGGCCACGTCCAGGAGCAGTGCGTCGTGGTGGTGGGGCGCCATCACCTGCATGCCCACGGGCAGGCCGTCGACGGTGCCGGCAGGAATCGACACCGACGGGTTGCCGTACAGGTTCGCGAGGATCGTCAGCCCACCCATCGCCACGAAATCGGGGAACTTGTGGTTCGCGAAGTCGATCAGGGTGTTCGGCAGGCTCGGCACGGCCGCGGTGACCGCCCGCACGCCGCCGAGCACACCGCGCAGTGCACCACGGCCCAGGGTGCTGCCCTTGAGGTACTTCACCGGCGGGGGTTCGGGACTGGACGTGCCCCATTCGGCGTCGAACGCCGGCCCCGGATTGGTGGAGCACACGATCAGGTCGCATTCGCGGAACGCTGCCGCCATCGCCTCGTCCGCGGCGACCCGTTGCATCTCGGCTTCGGCTGCGGTGTCGAGGTTGTAGAGCGATTTCGACAGGAACAGGCCCAGGGCGATCTCGTCGGTCATGTCCGCGGCGCAACCGGGCCACCGGTCGTTCAACTCACCCAGCAGCGTCGCGAGGTTGCCCATCATCCACTGCGCCGCGAGGCTGGGCAGCTCCAGGGAGACCTCCACCCGCTTCATGCCGGCGGCGGCGATCATCGCCTCGGCATTGGCGATCAGGTTCTCCTCCACTCCTGGTTCGAGCTCCACGCCGGAGAACGTCGGGATGATCGCGACCCGGAGGCCTTCGAGGTCGTGCGTCTCCAGCCCCTGCTCGAAGCTCGGGTGGGCCGGCAGGCTGGACGGGTCGGTGCCGTCCGGTCCGGCGCACACGTCGTAGTAGCGCGCGGCATCCCGCACCGACCGGGCGAGACAACCCAGCACCACCGTGTTGGGGCGCATGAAGGCATAGGGACCACGGGGGATCCGGCCGAACGTGCCTTTCATGCCGAGCAGCCCGGTGTAACCGGCCGGAATACGGATGGAACCACCGCCGTCACCGCCCGACGCGATCGACACGAGGCCACCAGCCACCGCGGCCGAGGAACCCGTCGAGGACCCGCCCACCGTGCGGCCGTGGCGCCACGGATTATGGGTGACCCCGTTGATCTTGGTGACCGACACGTTCAGGCCACCGAATTCACTCGCGGTGGTCTGGCCCACCGGGGTCACCCCACCACGCTCCAGGAAGCGCTCGGTTCCCGTGGCGGTGTAGTCCGCGATGCGGTCCTTGAACAGCAGCGACGCTTCGGTGTGGGGCCAACCCTTCACCGGTTCGAGCTGTTTGATACCGACCGGAACCCCGCCGAACGGCTTGGAGACGTCCGCGTCCTTCGCGGCGCGTTGCGCCCATTCGGGGTCGAGATGACAGAACGCGTTCAGGTCGCTGGCCTCGATCGCGGCAAGGGTCGCTTCGAGTTCCTCGACCGGTGATCGCTCACCGGACCGGAACGCGTCGACCAGTGAACAGGCATCGCCCTGCCAGGGAGCATCACTCATGGGCCCGATTTTGGCATGTGGACCGCGGCGGGGATGAACCTCGGTCACAATGTCGGGATGAGCATCCGGGTTGCGGTCGTCATCGTGGCGCTCGCCGTACTCGGGCTCAGCGGGTGCGCTTCACCGCGTGCGGGGACCTCGCCGCCACCCGCGCCGCCCACCACGTTGCGTGGTTCGGCGGCGCTGCGCGGGGTCGATCCGTGCGCGTTGTTGACCCGCGTGGAGGTGGGCCGGGCGATCGGTCACAAGGTCGCGGCACCGACCCGTCGGGCGCATGCATCGGTGCCGGTCTGTGTCTGGCGGAACGCGGGTTCCCCGGGTTCGCACGACGCGGTCACCGTGCAGCTCATGCCGGCGTGGGTGTTCCGGTCGACGGCCCGACTCCCCCACCAGGCCCAGCGCCTGCCGGCGACGGCGCGGTCCCGGGTGCGCTGGATCGACGGGATCGGCGACGCGGCGTACACGGTGTCGCTCGTGGACCAGACGAGGACCTGGCACGAAGGAGGCGACCTCGCCGCGGTGCGGGTCGGTGATCGGAGTGCGTTCGTGTCCGTCGACACGCGCCAGGGGGGTGATACCCGGTCGCTCACCCGTGCTGTCGCGCTCGCCCGTCGGTTGGCGCCTCGCCTGGTGGCCGCCCGGCGTTGAATGGTCCGGCGGTCTCAGGTCGAGACGAGTGCGAGGACCTCGGACACCGAAGCACTGCCGTCGAACACCTTCTTGCCGTCGCGGAGTGCGACCGAGCGGTCGACCCGCTCGACGAACTCGGGGTCGTGGGTGGCCACCACGATGGCGGCTCCATCCTCGTGGACCTCGTCGAAGACGTCCAACAGCGTGGCTTTCCCGGGTGCGTCCAGTCCTACGAAGGGCTCGTCCACCAGGAGCAGCGAGAAGGGCCGTGCGATGCCCAGCAGCAGCGACGTCTTCTGCCGGAGACCGCGGCTGAATCGGGCCGGGAGATCGTCCAGCCGGTCGTCGAGCTTGAATCGTTCCGCCAGGTCCTCGGCGTAACCGTCGAAGCCATTGCCACCGTGCAACCGTGACACGTATTCGACGTGTTCGCGGACCGACAGGTCCTCGTACAGGACCGGATCATCCGGCAGGAATGACGTGGTCGCCCTCGCCGGAACCTCACCGACCGGCCAACCGGCGATGGAGACGTCGCCGCCGCTCGGTTCCAACAGGCCTGCCACCATACGGAGGAACGTCGACTTGCCGGAACCGTTGTGGCCGATGAGGGCGACGGACTGGCCGGCTTCGACGGTCAGATCGAGCGGGTGGAGCGCGGGCAGGTCGGCATACACCTTGGTGAGGCCCTTGGAGGTGATCGCCGGTTCCACGTCGTCAGTGTCGGTCATTTCGGCCTCCTGTCGTCGGCTGAGTCCTCGGGGGCCTCATCGGAGTCTTCGTCGTCCTCCCAGTACTCGTCCTCGTCGCCCTCGTCCTGGTCGTCGTCCCACTCGTCCTCGTCCTGGTCGTCGTCCCAGTCTTCTTCGTCGTCCTCGTCGTCCTGGTCCCACTCATCGTCGAAGTCCTGGTCGTCGTCCGCTTGCCAGTCGTCTTCGGAGTCTTCGTCGTCTTCCCAGTCATCGCCGGACTCGTCGTCGTCCCAGTCCTCATCGTCTTCCCAGTCCTCGTCGTCTTCGGAGTCCTCGTCCTCGTCCCACTCGTCTTCGTCGTCCCACTCGTCTTCGTCCTCTTCGGGCTCGGATTCGGGCTCGGGTTTCGGACGGGTTCGGGAGGGTTGCGGTTTGGGGCGGGAGGTGGCGGGCTTCGTCCGGCTCGCGCGGTCGGAATCTCTTGCCGACCGCTGCTGCTTCGCGTCTTCCATGGACGCCTGCCACCATTCGTGAATGTCGTCGCGGTAGCGCACCCAGATGGCCACCAGGATCGCGATGATCACCCCGCCTGCGGCCGCGGTCGCTTCGGAGGACCATGGAGACTTGCCGCTGTCGGCCACCGCGAACGCCGCGACCACCGGGAGTGCTCCCAGCACGGCGATGACCGGTGGCCAGGCGGCGCGCATCACGTTCTTCATTCCGGCGAATTCGGGGGGCAGCATCGCGGAGACGTCGTCGGTCGCGGCCGGCGCACCCATGAGCGCGCTCACCACCGCGCCGGCCACCCCGAGGACGGCCATCGGGATCACCGCGATGGCGGCGAGACGCACCGAGTCGGAGGTGGGGTCGGCCAGGACCATCACGACTCCCGCGATGAGCGCCACGATGACCATCACGACGGTGGGCGCCACCAGATGGCGCGCGTGCAGCTCACCGATGTCACACGGATAGCTCTCGGACCGCGTCGGATGGTCGGTCTCCTGGGCGAGTGGTTCGATCGCGTCGAGTCCGGCGACCCACATGGCCACGCCGGCCAGGACGATCAGTGGCAGCGTGCCGTCCCAGGCGCCCCGTGCCGCGAAGCCGGCGACCACGGCCAGTATCACCAGCCGCACCAGGCGCGAGGCGGGGAAGCGCATGATGCTCCGCCAGCCACGTGAGAACACCAGAAAACGTGGCGGGCGACGGTAGGAACCGGAACCGAACCACGGGGCTTCGCGCGGGAGTTCCTGGGCGAGTTGGCGGCGCAGCACCAGCACGGTCCGCAGGTCCTGCAGGGTCACCGCGAAACGGAGCTGGCCGACCAGCTTGGTCCGGCGCTCGGCATGTTCGATCGACAGTCCCGAGATGCCGCGGAGGCCCCAGACCGTGAGGACGATGCCGACCGCCGCAGGGATGATCGCCCACCCGTCGAACCGCAGCACCCACAGGGCCATCCGACCGAGGAAGGTCATCGGTGCGGTCGGGGCGCGGTCGGCGACGTCGGCGATCGACCACGCCACGACGATCAGACCGATGAGGGTGGCGAGCCATCTCGGGATGCGTTGACCGGCGGCGACCAGGGCCGATCCTGCGCCAAGGAGCACCGATGCCAGCCCGAATCCGGCGCCGCACGCGACCAGTTCCACCGGGTTCGCGCCCAGGCGGTGCCGGGCGAACAGGCCGGCCGCGCCGCCCACGACGACGCCGATGAACACGAAGGAGCGGAGTTGGCGGAACACCGGCCCGCGCAACGCGTAGGACCGTGGAACCGCCGACATGAGGACATGGCGGACGTCGGGTTGCTCCAACGCGAGGGGTCCACCGCGACTGCCCGAGCGCAGGCCGGCCATGATCGCGATCGCCGGCAGGAGCCCCAGCACGGCCGGGCCGCGGTTCGCCAGATCGACCAGTCCCGCGGCGTCGAGCCTGGTGCCGCCGGCCGCACCCGAGATCACCACGAGCGCAACGATGCCGATGATCGCGGTGATGTACACCTGGTACATCGCGTCGACCCAGTGGATCTCGGCGATGCGCTTGCGCCGCCGGGCCCGCCGCATCTCGACGAGCGCGTCGATGGTCGGATCGGCCGTGGACACGGCTCTCAACGCTACAGGTGGTTCTTCGACCGCCGGTATTTGGCGCCGTCGGCGGTCACCGTGCGGCGACGGTCGGGGGGCGGGCCGTCAAGGTCGGCAGATGACCTCACCGACCGTGGTGGTGAAGAAGGCATCGGGGTGCGCTGCCCAGCGCTGCCAGCCCTGCGAGATCTCTTCCAGGTCGGCCGCCGTGCCCAGACCTTCCGCGACGATCTGGTCCGCGATCGCGGAATGCAGGATCCGATCGGCCCACATACCGCCCCAGAACCGGGCGCGACCGGGAGTGGCGAAACACCAGGCGTCGGCGGATGCGGATATCTGGGTGAACCCGGCCGTGTGGGCCCAGGCGACGAGATGCCGCCCGGCGTCGGGTTCACCGCCGTTGAGTCGCGCGACACGGCAGTACAGCGTCCGCCACTCCTCCAGTTCGGGGATCTCCGGGTACCACGCGAACGCGGAGTAGTCGCTGTCCCGCGCGGCGACCAGGCCCCCAGGTCGACAGACCCGGCGCATCTCGCTCAGCGCGGCGACCGGGTCGGCGACGTGTTGGAGGACCTGATGGGCGTGCACCACGTCGAAGGAGTGGTCGGCGAAGTGCATTTCCTGCACGTCGCCCAGTACGAAGTCGACGTTGTCGCCCCAGCGTTCGGTGACCCCGTTCCGGGTCAACGCCAGGGCTTCGGCCGTCGCTTCCAGCGCCGTGACCCTTCCCGGTGCGACGATGTCGGCCAGATCCGCGGTGATCGTCCCCGGCCCGCTGCCGACGTCCAGCAGCGTCTGGCCCGGGTGCAGCAGCGGCGTCAGATAGGCCGCGGAGTTCCGGGCCGTGCGCCAGCGGTGCGACCGCAGGACGCTGTCGTGGTGGCCATGGGTGTAGCGGGGTTCGGGCATGTGCTGACCTCTCGGAGGGTGACGACCGGCAGCCTAGCCGCTGTCCCAACTAACAAAATATGCGTCTCAGGATGTGAAACACAATGCGGCCGGCGGGATCCCGAATTTCGTCGGTCACCCGGTCGCGATGGGTCTACACCGATCGCCGCGTCGCGGCACCGGCCCGGGTCGGCCGGCGTTCCCCTCGCGCGGATCCAACTTGGTCGACAGGTGCTCGCCGATGAAGTTGAACGCCAGGATCGCCGTTCGGTCGGCGGGCGGCGAACACGCCGAGTGGGATCGACACGGCGACCGCGACGATCTCGGCGAACATCATCATCTCGAGGGTGACCGGGAGCCGCTGGCCGATCGCCCGCATCACGGTCTGGTGGTGCAGGGGGTAGGACTGACCGAAGTTGCCGTGCAGCACGCCCCCGAGCCAGTGCACGGAACGAACGGGCAATGGTTTGTCCAGGCCGAGTTGGCAGCTTCGCCGAGGACAACCAGTGCACTTTGGAGTTGAAGATGGTCGCGCCGATACCGTGGCCGGTCCACAAATACGGGCGCACCAGCAGGCTGCTCGTCGGCCCCTTGCCCAGCGGTTCGAGGATGGTGGAGGCGACCTGGTAGCCCTGACCGGCCCATCGGCTGTTGGTCGGATCCCAGCCGTTGGTCTCGGCGTTCCCCCCGACGGTCAACGTCCCGCCACTCTTCGGAGTGGCCGACGAGGTCACTTTGGCCGTCGACGTCGATTCGGCGGCATTGCCGCTCCCACCACTCGGGCAACTCGACCCGCGCGCCACCACCACGATGGTCACCGCTACGGCGACGACCCCGAGACCGACACGATGCTTCCGCACGAGTACCCCTTTTGGTTCCCCTGAGGCAACTGCTGCGGCATCGATCGAGTCGCAGTCATGGGCCGTGAGTCCCAAGCCCCGGCGGACGATTCATCGCGTCCGGTCGTGCGTCGACGACCAGAATCCAGTCCGCGCTCGGTACTCGGCTCCCATCCGGATTCCGAGTTGAAGGCAGCTCCTGGGGGCGCGTTCTTTCCGGAGTTGGGACGTGGATGGTGCTTGCGGCGCGGTGTCGCGCCGTCTTCACTCCTCGACGAGTTCGATCAGCGTGCCGAAACTCGTCTTGGGGTGCACGAACGCGACGGTGGTGCCCCGGGATCCGGGGCGGGGCGCCTGGTCGATCACGCGACCGCCGTGGTCTTTGACCGATTGCAGTGCCGCTGCACAGTCGTCCACGCGGTAGCCGACGTGGTGGAGCCCCTCCCCCTTGCGTTCCAGGTACACCGCGACGGGCGAGTCGTCCCGGGTGGGGGTGAGCAACTGGATGTAGGAGTCGGCCACCTTCAGGAGCGCTTCCTCGACGCCGTCGGAGTCCACGACTTCGCGGTGATCCACGGTGGCACCGAACGTCTCGCGGTAGAAGTCGATCGCGGCCGGCAGGTCACGGACGGCGATGGCAACGTGGTCCAACTCGGTCAGGATCAGCTCGTCGCTGCCGAAGGTCTCGGCGTCGGGAGTCTCGTGCTCGGAGCCGCCGAGCTTGTCGTTCTGGTTGGGGTTTCGTGCGGCGATCGGGCTCATGGGGAGACTCCTCGGAGTTGGGGTGGGGTGCCGGTCGACGAGCGACGGGGTCAGCCCACCGAGCGGAAAAGGGTGATCTTGTCCTCACCCACCTTGGCACGGAACTCGGGGTCGTCGATACCCAGCCCCTCGGAAGCGGCGAGGCACAGAATCCCGACCTTGCCTTCGGTTTCGTTGCGGTGCACGGCCAACGTCGCCTCACCGACCTCGTCCAATGGGTACACGCGGCTGAGCAGTGGCTGGATCTTGCCTTCGCACAGCAGTTGGTTGGCGGCCCAGGCTTCCTTGTAGTTGGCGAAGTGCGACGACACGATC
>CAZEAV010000010.1:0-16946 GCA_964510215.1 uncultured Iamiaceae bacterium | reverse complement strand
CAGCGGCTGTCGGTGATCAGGGCGTCGATCTGGGCTTCCAGTCCTGCACTCATCGGGTATGCGCCGCCGAGCTTCTCCTTGAGGTATTTGGCGAAGACCTCGGTGTGGCGTGCCTCGTCCATCGTCTGGGTCGAGGCGTAGTACTTGGCGTCGATCCAGGGGACGGTTTCGACGATCTTTGCGGCGACCATCATCGCCCCCTGCTCGCCGTGCATGAACTGGCTGAGCATCATGCGCGTACTCTCCAGGCCGAGTTGGGTGAACTCGGCGTCGCCCCACTTCGCGAACGGTGAGCCCTTCACGTTCGCGGCGGCGCGGGCGATGAGCACGAAGTTGTCTTCCTGGGGGCGGTCGTTCACCATCCGCTCCGGATCGACATCGGTGTCCCAGTCGAGGTCGGTGACCGAATTCCACTGCGACGCCATCGCCTTGTTGTAGAGCTTGACGAGCTGCGGGCGCTCGCGTTCGTAGTTCCACTGGTAGATGCGCTGCGCGTTGTCCGTGATCAACTTGATGGAGTCGGAAACCTGATCGTCCGGAGGCAGTGTCATCGTCATGCGGCCAGCGTAATTCTCTCCGGCGGTGTGTCAACCGGCACGTGCCCTTGGCGCCCCGCCGGCGGGCCCGGGGAGACAGCGAAGGACAACACCTTGCCAGGGTCGCCGACTTGCACCTTCAGCGCCGGCTGTTCGGTCGAGTCATCCCCGGGCCCGACCACACGCTATGCCACCTGATTCATCGCTGCCAGCCCTTGGAAGTCAACGGATGTTTCGGGGTCGAAACGTCCCGAAACCCCGGGGATGACCGCTCATCCCGCGCGCCGGCACGGGGTGTCGGTACCGTCGCGCGTATGTTCGATTCGGGCTGCTAGGGTCTCTCCGACGGCGTGACGTGACGGCAAGGAGCGAACGCTGACCTCGACATCGAACTTCGGCGCGGGCGCTCGGGAAAGCCACGACGCGTCGGCGTTCTACGCCCGGTTCCGACCCCCGGTGCTCACCTCGGACGAAAGCGTCGCCGAGCCGATCCCGCTGGCCGACCCGTTCTTCGCGGGCGACGCGCGCCACATGGACGACATCGCGGACGGCTCGGTCGCGCTGGTCGTCACCTCCCCGCCGTATTTCGCGGGCAAGCAGTACGAGGAGGAGCTGGAACGCGACGGGGTACCGTCCACGTACCTCGAGTACCTGGATCTGCTCCGGGACGTGTTCGCGGAGTGTGTGCGCACGCTGGAACCGGGCGGGCGGATCGCCGTCAACGTCGCGAACCTGGGCCGCAAGCCGTACCGGAGCCTCTCGGCGGACGTGATCCGGATTCTCGAGGACGACCTCGGGTTGCTCCTGCGGGGCGAGATCATCTGGCAGAAAGCCGAAGGCGCGACCGGCTCGTGCGCGTGGGGGTCGTTCCGCAGCGCGTCGAATCCGGTGCTGCGCGACCTCACCGAGCGGGTCATCGTCGCCAGCAAGGGACGGTTCGACCGTGCGAAGTCGGTGAAAGAACGGGCGAAGTTCGGGCTGCCGCACCGCAACACGTTGATGACCGACGATTTCCTGGCCTCGACGTTGGACGTGTGGACGATCCCTCCCGAAAGTGCGCGCCGGGTGGGGCACCCCGCGCCGTTCCCGGTGGAGCTGCCCGAGCAACTCATCCGGCTGTACACGTTCGAGGACGACCTGGTGCTCGACCCGTTCATGGGCAGCGGATCGGCGTTGGTCGCCGCGGCGCGCCTCGGTCGCCGTTACGCGGGCTACGACCTCGACGGCGACTACGTGGCCATCGCCCGCCGGAGAGTCGCCGAGGAAGTGGTCGGACCGGATCCGGAAGCTTGCCCCGACGGTGCACGAGGCGCCATCCGGCGTCCCGAGCGTTCGACCGTCGACGATTTCCAGGCCCGGGCGAGTCGCGAAGGCAAAGCCGCGCAGAAGCTGGCGGCCGACGTGCTCGAAGATGCCGGGTTCACCGTCGTCGAGTCGAACAAGCGCATCCGGGCGACCGGCGTCACCGTGAACTTCATCGCGCACGACGCGCGGGGCGACGCATGGTTCTTCGATGTGTCCGGCGCCTTCACCAGCCACCGGGGTGGACTGCTGCGCACCGACACGGTGTGGAAGTCGCTCGGGCGGGCGGCCGCGTTGCGGGGCAGCGGCGTCGACGCCCCCCTCGTGTTCCTGACCACGAACCTTCCGAAACGTCCGAGCGAAGGCGACACGGCACTGCGCGCCGCGGGGCCCGACGCGTTCTTCGATGCGATCGGGATGCTGTCAGACGAAGGCCGGGCCCGCCTCGAGGCGTATGCCGGCGGGGGTTTCACGGATGCGCGCGGGCCACAGCTCGGCTTCTGGACCGAACGGGATCTCGCCGACCGACCGGGCTGAGTCTCCGGCTGTGGCGGCGTGATGCCGGCCGGCCGTGAAGGGAGAGTGCTGCCCCTCTCCGGTGTGCCTGCGACGCGGAACGGGTGCGGTCAGCCTCGGACGGACAGTTCGGCGAGGTCCTCGGGTGACAGCGTCACCTCGGCGACGGCGAGGTTCTCCTCCAGATGGGTCGTCGAGGACGTGCCCGGAATCAACAGCACGTTCTCGGCCTGGGCCAACAGCCACGCCAGGCCGACCTGGGCGGGAGTGACGCCGACCCGCTCTGCGACCCGTTGCACCGCGGGCTGGTCGACGACTTTGGGCAGGTTCGGGAACGCCGAGCCCAACGGGAAGTAGGGCACATACGCGATGCCCTCGGCGCGACAGCGGGCGAACACTTCGCCGTCGCTCTGGTCGACCAGGCTGTACGCGTTCTGCACGCACGCGATGTCGGTGATGTCGAGCGCGGTCGCCAGATGGTCTGCGGTCACAGTCGACAGGCCTATGCCGGCGATCTTGCCCTCGCCGCGCAGCGCGATCATCTCGGCGAGTTGATCCTCCAGGCGCACCCCGTCGGCGCCTTCGGGCTCGTGCAGGCGCAGGTTCACGACCGTGAGTTGCTCGACGTCGAGGGCGCGCAGGTTCGCGTCCACATCGGCGCGCAGCTCGGCCGGCGTCTGCGCGGCCACCCAGCCACCCTGGTCGTCGCGCCGGGCGCCGACCTTGGAGACGAGTGCGAGGTCGTCGGGGTAGGGGTGCAGCGCCTCGCGGATCAGCTCGTTCGCCACGTCGGGCCCGTAGAACTGGGCGGTGTCGATGTGGTTCACGCCGCGATCGACGGCGCGGCGCAATACCCGAAGGGCCTCGTCGCGGTCCCGTGGCGGCCCGAGCACGCCTGGCCCGGGGAGTTGCATGGCGCCGAAGCCGATGCGGCGAACCGTTCGGTCGGCGAGTTGGTAGGTCTCGTTCATCGTCGTTCTCTTTTCTCGGCTGGTTGCCATGATCGTTCGATGGTGCCGTCGTCGTTCAGCGGAAGTAGACACCGGCACGGATGTCGTCGATGAGCCCGGGTTCGCGTGGCTCCCAGCCGAGTTGCCTGCGGGTCACCTCGTTCGAGGCGGGGCTGTCCAGGCCGATCATGCCGGCGAGGAACCCGAAGTGCGCCACGGCGTCGTCCGCGGCGACGGCCGCCACCGGAAGTCCGAGGCCGGTGCCGATCGCCTCGGCGACGGCGCGCAGCTCCACGCCCTGTTCTCCCACGGCGTGGAGGGCGGACCCGGCCTCGGCACGTTCCAGTGCGAGGCGGAACAGGCGTGCGGTGTCGAACCGGTGGACGGCGGGCCAGCGGTTCGTGCCGTCGCCCAGGTAGCCCGAGATGCCGGTGTGCCGCGCGGCCGCGACGATGGCGGCCAGAAAGCCGTGGTCGCCGTCGCCGTGACAGGTGGGGGCGATCCTCACTGCCGAGGCGCGCACGCCACGCGTCGCGAGGGCGAGCGCTGCCTGCTCGGCTTCCAGGCGTGCCTCGAGGCCTGACCGGCCGTCGGGCAGCGGCTCGCGGCCGTCGGCTTCGGTCGCGACCCGGCCCGGTGCGAGGCCCAGGACCCCCGAGGCGATCACGAGGGGTCGATCCGAACCGGCCAGGGCATCGCCGAAGACGTCGATCGCCCGACGATTCGGGCCGAGGGCGCCCTCGACGTCACCGGCGAACGCCAGGTCGTGTTTGAACGCGAGGTGGATCACCCCGTCGGCAGCCGAGGCCGCGCCCGCCAGCACGTCGAGATCGTCGATGCTGCCGGGCACCGGCGTCGCGCCCGCGGCCTGCTGCGCAGCGGCCGACGCGTCCGAGCGGGCCAGGGCCGTCACCTCGTGGCCGGCGTCGATCAATTCGGGGATGACGGCGGATCCGATCCACCCGGACCCTCCGGTGATGAAGACCTGCATGGGAACCTCCTCGGTTCGTGATTCGCCGGTCTGCTCGGCGAGCTCATGTCGGTTACTGACATCACGGTATCAGCGATGTCAGTAACTGACAACACCGATGTCAGGAACTGCCACCGATGCGCCGTACCATCGATGGCATGGGACGTTGGGAACCCAACAGCGCAGACCGGCTGGTGGACGCCGCGCTCGAGCTGTTCGCGCACCGCGGTTATGACCGGACGACCGCCAAGGACATCGCCAAGGCGGCGGGGCTCACTGAGCGGACGTTTTTCCGGTACTTCCCCGACAAGCGGGAGGTGCTCTTCGTCGGCGTGGACGGACTGCAGGCACAACTCGTCGGCGCGCTGGACGCGACGCCACCGGAGACGGCGCCCATCGACGCAGTCACCGTCGCCCTGGAGGCACTCGGCGCGCTGTTGGGCGGACGCCGGGACTTCGCGGCTCGACGTCACGCGGTGATCGCCGCCAGTCCCGAGCTGACCGAGCGCGAGCTCATCAAGCTCGCCCGCTTCGCCGCGGCGCTCACCGACGCGCTATGGCGCCGGGGAACCCCTGCGGGTGAAGCGGCGCTCGTCGCCGAGGCGGGCATGACGATCTTCCGTGTCGCTTTCGACCGCTGGATCGCCGGAGAAGACGACACGGACCTCGCCGCGGTCATCCGGTCCACCCGTGACGAGCTGGGAGCGGTGACGGCGACCGTTCAGGATCAGCCACGCTGACCCCGGCGCGGACCGGAGCCGGCGACGCCGACCCTCGTCCCCGACGGTCGCTCAGGGCGCGGTCGGGTCGGCGGGATACTCGTCCTGGGTGAGGTGGTCGCTCCATTCGGTGTCGCCTTCGGTGAGCGCCGGGTGGGTCATGAACTGATCGGGCGCGGCGCCGTGCCAGTGCCGCTCGCCGCCACGGGTGTGGACGACGTCGCCGGGACGCAGCTCGATCAGCGGGCCGCCACGCGCCCGGACGAAGCCACGGCCTTCGGTGCGGATGAGGGTCTGGCCGATGCGGTGACGATGCCAGGCGGTGTGGGCGCACGGAGTGAAGTGCACCGAGCCGAGACTGAAGTCGTTGGTGCCGTGCGAGGATGCCGAGTTGCCTGTCGACGTAGACGTCCCCGGTGAACCAGTCGGCCGGTCCGGTCATGATGGGGGTCGGGTGATGCGTTCCATCGCCAGCTCCGTTTCGCAGTGGGTGTTCAGACGGTGAGCAGTGTCTTGATGGCGCGGCGTTCGTCCATGGCCCGGTAGCCCTCGGCGGCTTCCTCCAGGGGCAGCGTCAGATCGAACACCTTGCCCGGATCGATGCGGCGCTCGCCGATGAGCTCGATGAGCTCGGGCAGGAACCGCCGCACGGGTGCCGGGCCACCGTGGAGATGGGTGTGGCTGTAGAACAGGTCGCTGCCGGGGATGTCGCCGTGGGTGACGCCGACGAACCCGACGTGACCGCCCGGTCGGGTGGCACCCATGGCCTGGACCATCGACTCACGGGTGCCGACGGCCTCGATGGCGCAGTCCGCGCCGAGCCCGTCGGTCAGTTCCTTCACGGCGGCGATGCCTTCGTCACCGCGCGTCTCGATGATCTCGGTGGCGCCGTAGTGGACGGCCAGCTTCTGGCGGTTCTCGTGGCGGCTCATGACAATGATCCGCTCGGCGCCGAGGTGGTGCGCCGCGAGCACGCCGTGCAGGCCGACCGCCCCGTCGCCGACCACGACGACGGTGGCACCGGGCGCGACCCCGGCAGCGGTGGCGGCGAACCAGCCGGTGCCCAGCACGTCGGACGCGGCGAGGTAGCTGGGCACCAGGTCGGTGTCGGGCACCTCGGGCGTCGCGACGAGCGTGCCGTCCGCGAGCGGGATCCGCGCGTACGTCGCCTGGGTGCCGATCGCGCCCATCGGCTCGCGGTGCACGCAGGCGCTCTGGTAACCGGACCGGCAGATCGGACACGTGTTGTCCGATGCGAAGAACGAGCCGATCACGAACTGACCGGGCCGGATCGAGGTGACCTCGTCGCCGACGGCTTCGACGATGCCGCAGTACTCGTGACCCATCGGTGCGGGGCCGCCGCCGGCGTCGATGCCGCGGAAGGGCCACAGGTCCGAACCGCACACACAGGTGGCCGAGATCTTGATGATGGCGTCGCTGGGCCGCTCGATGGTGGGGTCGGGCCGTTGTTCGACACGGATTTCGACGGGTCCGTGGAGGAAGGTGCCTCGAATGAGGGGGCTCCTTTCAGTGGTCGTTCTCGTCGCCGCCGAGCACGCGCCCGGCGGCACGACATGGTGGGCGTGCACCGATCGCACCCCACCCATACCTACTCCAGTGCGCGGCGTCGAGGGAGGCGACACCACAAGTGGTGCTACCGGCCCCTGCCTCGACCGCTCGGCACTCCGTGCCGTGAATGGGTGGCCGACAACGCGATCCGCGAGTTCCTGGTGTGCAGGCGCCGTGCCCGGTGTGGGCGGTCGCGGTCGCCAACGTACTCTCGGGGTCGAAACAAGGGGTGCTCGCCGTGCTCGTGATGTTCCCGACGGCGGCCTACGTGCACGTCCACGGCGCGTACGCGCACCGGGACAGCCACCGGTGGATCACCCTGGCGATGGTCCCGATCGCGTGTGTGGCGATGGCGGCCCCCGGGTTGGTGTCGGGCGCCACGTTCGATCAGCACCTGTCGGGGTGCGTCGTCGGCTCGTTGCGTGACGAGTTTCCTCTAACGTGTCGCAGCGGTCGCCACGACTGGCCGTCCGAAGTGCCACGACCGATCTCGAGCCACGCAGGGGGAACCATGACCACCAGACCGACCCATGAACAGTTCGCGGCGCTCATCGCCGACAGTGATCGACTGGACGGCGAGGTGGTGATGCTCAACCTTCTCAAGTTCAAGTCCCGTGCAAGCAGCGCAGGCGGGGGAACCGGTGAGGAGTCCTACCAGCGCTACGGCGAGCTGGCCACGCGCAAGGTCGCCGAACGGGGCGGGCGGATCGTGTGGATGGGGCGACCCGACTCGGTCGTCATCGGTGAGGACGCGACGGGTGACTGGGATGTCGTCGTGCTGGTCGCGTACCCGAGCCGGAAGGCGTTCCTGGACATGATCGCCGACCCCGATTACCAGGCCGGCCATGCGGATCGCGAGGGCGGGGTGCAGGACATGGCGCTGGTCGCAATGACCCCTGACGCGCCTTTCGCCACCACCACCTCGTGACCTCGGAAGGAGCCTTGCAGCGGAACCCGGGACACCTGAGTCGAGGCACCTGGCGCTGACCACCTCCCGGTGGGACGGGACGGGACTGCGGCTCTGTGTCGGGCGGCGGCCTGTTGTCGATGACCACCCGTGGCGGTTCATGGAAGGTCGCACGTGTTCCCGAGGGCGCGGCGGTGCCCGGTGCCGGAGGCGACGTGTACGGTCGATCCGAGTCCGTTTCGATCACCCCGAAGGAGCAGAGAGGATCACGCGGTAGCGTGCGCGGCGACCCTGGAACCGTGAGGTGATCGATGAACCCGGACGATCCGGTGATCCGCACCGAGAATGGCGCGGTCACGTATCTGACCATGAACCGGCCCGATCGGCGGAACGCGCTGTCGCTGGACATGTTGGAAGCGCTCGACGCGGCGCTTGCCGTAGCCGCCGACGACCCGGCGATCCGAATACTCGTTCTGGCCGGTCGAGGCTCCGCGTTCAGCGCCGGCCACGACCTGGCCGAGCTGCACGCTGCGGACGCCGAGCAAGCGGAGAAGATCTTCGCCACGTGTTCGGCAGTGATGATGCGGCTCGCTTCGTTGCCCAAGCCTGTGATCGCCAAGGTCTCCGGGGTGGCGACCGCGGCCGGCTGCCAACTCGTCGCCGCCTGTGACCTCGCAGTTGCCTCGGCTGATGCCCGCTTCGCCACGCCAGGGGTGAACATCGGCCTGTTCTGCTCCACACCGGCGGTGCCGCTGGTGCGCACGATTGCCCCGAAACACGCGATGCAGATGCTGCTGACCGGGGAGCTCCAAAGCGCGCAGGACGCGTGGCGGTTCGGACTCGTCAATGAGGTGGTCCCGGCCTGCGACCTGGACGCTGCAATCGATCGTCTGGCGGACACGCTCGCCGACAAGCCCTCTGCGGCGATCGCGGCGGGTAAGACCACGCTGCGTCGCCAGGCGTCGCTGCCGCTCGCGGCGGCCTACGACATCGCAGGACGGGCGATGGTCGAGGGGCTCGCCGCCGCCGATGCCGTCGAAGGGATCGGCGCGTTCCTCGACAAGCGCCCACCCGACTGGTCGCAGTGAGCCCATCTACGCCCGACGCCCGTCCTGATTCAACCGGTATGGGCCAACATGGTGGGATGCCGCTCTATGACGCGCTGGGCGCAACGTACTCTGCGACTCGGCGGGAGGATCCGCGGATCGCCGCCCAGATCTGCGAGGCGATCGG
Source organism: uncultured Iamiaceae bacterium (assembly GCA_964510215.1). Taxonomy (GTDB): domain Bacteria; phylum Actinomycetota; class Acidimicrobiia; order Acidimicrobiales; family Iamiaceae; genus JAFDWI01. Next base: position 8,244 of record CAZEAV010000010.1, on the reverse strand, counting down.
CGCTGGGACCTCCCTGCTCAACGTGGGCGCTGGGACGGGGAACTATGAGCCGACTGATCGCCGTGTGGTCTCCTAGAGCCGTCAGGCACCATGATCCGGCAACGTCGTGGATGCACCGCGAACGTCGTCCAAGGGGTGGCCGAACACCTGCCGTTCCCCGATCAGTCGTTCGACGCCGCGCTGGCGGTCCTGACCGTCCACCACTGGAACGACCGCGAGGCCGGCCTCGCCGAGATGCGGCGAGTCGCGCACCGATCTCGAATCGGGCGAATGGGATCGTCGCTTCGGGCACCTGAGGTCGCTCGATCGCTACGACGGCGGCTACCGCCTTGCAATCACGTGAGCCGGACCCCAGTGGGTCGAGGCGCCGTCTTGCCCCGGGGCAGCGCGGTACCGTCGGACAAGACCGTGGTCGCAGGCATCGACCGACAAATACAACTGCTGCATGGATCTTCGTGATCTGGCCGAGGGTCTCGCTGCCGACCTGGCGTAGGGCACGAACCTGTCGGACATGCTCCGACTCGTCCGCCAGCACATCATGAACTTCGACAACGGCGTCGATTTCAAGGCGCTGACGTCCACCCCGCCGCCTTCGACCGGCGAACCTCGTCGGGACGCACCGGTCGCGGGAGTTACCGAGGACATCGCGTTTCGACTCGGCTATCCGGTTCCTGGGTGGACCGCCATCGAGCCGCTGGACGAGTGGTGGTTCGTGACGCCGGTCGCCAAGCTCGAACCGACGGCGTTCGTCGAGTCGCCACCGGCACTTGCCAGACGCGGGGTCTTCATCCGACGGGCGTCGCCTGAACGCCTACCCGCTCGGCCTCTGAATCGACGAATCTGAGACTCGATCCCGATACGCGAGGACATCCGCGGTTGCCAACCGGTCGACGCCGCCGATGCGCACGTGGAACGTCCCGCCTTCGATCAGGTCGCCGACGAACGCGGGGTTCACGTTCAGAACGTCCGCCGCCTCGGTGATCGTGATCTCGTCGGCCAGCGGATCCTGGTTCATGTCGGTTCTCCGGTGGCGATCGCGGGCAAGGCGGTGGCTGGGTCGAGGAGCTGGAGGCCGCGGTCTTCGGCATCGTTGGCATCGACGAACGCGTTGGTCCGGTCGAGAAGCTCGCGTGCGACGGCGAGCGTGGACCAGTCCATGCGGGCGGTCCAACGTCGAACCCGCTCGAGGAAGCTGACGAACAGGTCGGGCCGGTCCTGTCGACTGAGCCGGCGAAGCGCCCGTAGGTAGTCGTTGCGGGAGATCGTCGGGATCACGGCCCGTTGCTCGTCACCGGCGACGTACTCGGCGTTCATCACGGCGCGCGCAAGCCGGCCGTTGCCGTCGTCGAAGGGGTGGACCTCGGCGACGAGGAAGGCAGCGAACGTTCCCCGTTGGGTTGGCGTGGTCAACGATTCGAGGATGTCGTAGCCGCGGCGGAGGGTGCCTTCGACAAGGTCGGGCGCGACGAAGACGGTGTTGCCGGCCTGGTTCGGGTAGCGCTTGAACTCGCCGGGGCACTTGTCGGGCCGACCGCCGAGGATGTGGCGATGCCAAGCCCGGAGGAGCTCGATGAACTCGTCGGCTGACCCTGTGCGACGACGCATCTCCGGCTCGTCGGCGACGAGCTGGTAGGTGCCCAGCACGTCGTGCGCATCTTCCGGGCGCGCTGCAGGGACGTCGCCATCGAAGACGATGCGCTCGGCCTCGTCGGGTGTGAACTCGGTTCCCTCGATGAAGTTCGAGAAGTACGCCTCCCAGAACGGCAGCGTCGCCCGCCGGGCCGCGTCGGCGGGCAGCGCCGGATGCGTCTTGACCACGTCGCGCAGATGGTTCGCGAGCAGCTCGAAACGTAGGACCCGTCCTTGGTCGAATGGGACACCCGCGGCGCGAGCCTTCATCGCCGTCGACCCAGAAGTGGAGTCCCGGGTACCTAGAGCGGCGCCGACGAGCTCGTTCAGTGTCTCGACGCGTGCCGGTGACACGTCGAGTGTGTCGGCGAGTGCTTCGGCAGTGTCCCGGTACGCGCGGACTCGTTCGGCACCGTCGACGGCGCAGAGGTGGTCGATCCAGTCGGCGAGCTCGGCCCGCGCCAAGGTTGCCGCGGGCAGTTCGGTTCGCTTCCGGGTGGGTCGGGTGTTATCGAGTAGGGCGCGCGGTCGCGACGCGAGATGCACGCCGGTTCCCATCGCGATGTCGCCCTCGATCGCTCCGGGTCCCTTGCGCGAGACCACGGTGAGGCCGGGAAGGTCGAGCGTGCCCGCTCGAGCCGACGCGATGAACAGGTAACCGTCGTGAGGTTGAGCCCACACAGCGGAGCGGTCGGTGACGACAGCGCCCGGGAACCGCCGCCCCACGATCTCCCGCCACGACCGGCGGACCACATCGCTAGGATCGGTTGTGACGTCGGTGGAGTAGAGGCCCCGCGCCAAGCGCACGATCGCGCCCCGGTTGACGCGGTCGTGCAGGGTCGAGTCGGGCACGTCGTCGGCGAAGATGATCCCGCTATCCATTGGTTCCTCCGGGCTGATCCGAAGAAACTACCAGATAACAGCCTGTGTCCGAAGAAAGGGTCAGATAAGCCGGGACCCGGATGGCGGGCTCAGGAGGGTGGCTGGGTCAGCTCGATGACGTTGCCGTCGAAGTCCCACCAGCGAGCGCTCGTGCCCCACGGTTCGACCCGAGCCGAATGGAGCAACTCGGATCCCGCCTCGATGGCAGCCTCGTGCACCGCTTCGATATCTGGCACCGCGAAGGAGATCTGCGCTCGTGTTGTGGGCTCGCTCTTGGCTGCGTAGCGCTCGAAGTGCAGGAACGCTCCGTCCTCCCAGGTGGTCGCGGCGTGGGGCCCGCTGGCCCAGCGATCGTCCTCGCCGTGACCGGCGCCCTGGTGGTCGGAGCGAGGTGCCTCATGAATTGCGACAACGGCGTCGATTTCAAGGCGCTGACGTCCACCCCGCCGCCTTCGACCGGCGAACCTCGTCGGGACGCACCGGTCGCGGGAGTTACCGAGGACATCGCGTTTCGACTCGGCTATCCGGTTCCTGGGTGGACCGCCATCGAGCCGCTGGACGAGTGGTGGTTCGTGACGCCGGTCGCCAAGCTCGAACCGACGGCGTTCGTCGACTCGCCGTCACTGCTCAACCGGTGACCGGCTACAAGGCACTGGACCGCGCAACACTTCTGGCGCTGCTGGAGGAGCTCGCTCTCGAGGCCGAAGCCCGTGGGGTGCGCGTGGCGCCGTTCCTGGTCGGTGGTGCGGCGATGTCGATCGCGTAGGACAGCGAATGATCCACCGTCGACCGCGACGCGGTGTGTGTCCCGACCAGCGCGGTCCGGCAAATCGCCCGGGATGCGACGGCCCGATGAGCACCTCGTGGATGTCGAGGATGGCTTGCTCGTCGAAGTCGTCGGCGCCGACCCCAGCGTGGGCAACGACACCACCACTCCTTCTGGGTGTATCAAAGGTGTATGTCACGCACCAACATCGATTTGAACGACGAGGCGTGCGAAAGCGTGATGCGTCGTTACGACCTCAAGACCAAGCGTGACGCGGTGAACTACGCACTTCGGCTGGTCGCGGCCGAGGCACTGACCCTCGACGACGCCCGAGGGTTTCGCGGCTCGGGATGGGATGGTGACCTCGTGGAGCTGCGGGAGAGTCGCGTCAGGTGATCCTCATCGACACCTCGGCATGGATCGAGTTTCTGCGCGGCACGGACAGCCCGACGTGTGATCGGGTCGACGAGTTGCTCGCCGGCGACATCGCCACCTGTGACCCGGTGCGGATGGAGGTATTTGCCGGCGCACGAAGCGCGCAGCACCTTCGCCAACTGCGGGCGCTGCTCGCCCGGGCGAACAAGATCACCACGCTGCCCACCGACTACGAGAACGTGGCGTTGCATTTTCGAACGTGCCGACGAAGCGGCGAAACGATTCGCAAGCTCGTCGACTGCCTCATTGCGTCCCACGCCATCCGATCCGGAATTCCCGTTCTCCACGCGGATGGTGACTTCGACGCCCTCGCCCGCCGCACCGGGCTGGAGATAGCGCGGTGAACGGTGGAACGGGAGGCTTGACCTTCGACCTGGGTTGAACCCTTACGGTGGAATTCATGGACGGATACTCGATCTCCCAGGTAGCCCAGCGAACGGGTTTCCCGGCTTCGACGCTGCGGTTCTACGAGCGGTCTGGCCTGGTGCACCCGGTCCGGAGCCCGGCCGGCTACCGCCGCTACGACGACGGCCACATCGAGCGGCTCTCGTTCATCGGTCGGGCAAAGGGCTTCGGTCTGACTCTCGATGAGATCACCGAGTTGCTCGGTGTCCTCGATGACGAACGGTGCGCCCCCGTCCAGAGCCGGCTCCGCGATCTCATCGACACCAAGATCGCCGATGCGCAACAACACATCATCGAGCTGGTTGCGTTCACCGCCGAGTTGCAACGGGTGTCGGCGACGCTCAGTCGTCACACGCCTGACGGGCCCTGCGACGACGCGTGTGGCTGTACCACCGACCGGATCCCGGGCGCGACAGCGCTCGTTCCCGCGCCCTGGGCGACGGGTTCGGACGATCCGCCGATCGTGTGCACCCTCGGTGCGGGCCATATCGGCGATCGGGTCGCCGAGTGGCGGGCGGTACTTTCGGAGGCGACGACCCGAGAGCGTGCTGCAGGCGGGGTCAGCTTCCACTTCCCCGCCGAAGTCGACCTCGCATCGCTTGCCGCTCTCGCCATGGCCGAACAGGACTGTTGCCGCTTCCTCACGTTCGGTCTCACCATCGAGGAGAGCGGCGTCGTTCTCGACATCACCGGCCCGGATGATGCGCAGCCCATCATCAGCGCCCTTGCCGGGGCGTCGTCGTGAAATCCCGACAAACCCTCGGCCGCAAGCTGCCACAGGTGGCCGGCGAATCCGTCGGCACTCGTGGCCAGAAGGCCGAGGTCGGCCGCTTCAGTCTCGGCACGCAGCTTCTTGTCCCAGGTGGCGAGGATCGACGCGCCGCCGGCGAGCGCAGCGGCGATCACGTGCCGGTCCTTAGCGTTGACGGTGTCGGGAGCGCTGTCAAGGGAGCCGATGTCGATGATGTGGTCTTCGCGCGCGCGGCGCATTTGACCCAGCCGTCGGCTGACGGGAGTGGAGTCGAGTCGTGGGGAGTCCGCTCTGAGGTTGCGTTCGACCTCGACGAGCGCGTGGTCCGACACGATTGGCTCGTCGAGCCCGAGGTCGAAGGCGGTCAGGAGGAAGTCGCAGGACAGGATCGGGACGAGGACGTCGGCATCCCCGGCCGCAACCAGCAGCGGCATCATTCGTAGAGACCCAGATCCTCGGCGTCCCCCGCAATCTCGTCGAGGGCCCCGCGGCACTTCGTTGTCGAGGATCCCCGAAGACGAGTACGTCACGGAAGTCGACGGGCCGGTGGGTTCCCACGAGGCGGGCGGGTAGCTTGCCGGCGTCTACCAATCGGATCACCGTGGGCCCCGACACGCCCAGGACCGCTGCTGCCTGGGGTGTCGTCAGATCCGTGGCAGGGCGGATCGCGAGAGCCTGCTCACCGGGGAGCTGCTTGGAGCGGGTGACGGGAATCGAACCCGCGTTCTCAGCTTGGGAAGCTGATGTTCTACCACTGAACTACACCCGCAGAAGTCCCCACCATACTTAAGTCCTGGTGGGTGTATCGAAGCTCAGGCTCGATGGTCGCACGCAGATGGCGGAGACCGCCAGCGGGTGCTCCCGATCCTGCTCCGGCGAGCGACTTCCCTGCGTAGGCGAGTGCGACGATCTGTCGGCGGCGTTCCGCGATGACTAGATCGAACTCGTCAGGATCGGAATCGAAGAAGGGTCTGCTGTGGGTTTGGTTGATGGTGGTTGTGAGTGATCATGCGGCGTCGGTGTCGGCGTCCATGAAGGGCACCTCGCCGGAGAGATACGCGTAGGGCGCGGCCGCAAGTAGCTGACGCGGACCCTGCTAGCTTGGCGACGTCCCATTCGACGTGAGGGACGGCAGGCGACTCCGGAGGGGACCGCAGTCATGAACGTTGAGCAAGCGGCGGCAGGTCACGACCTCCGGGACCGCAATCCCCGCCGATGCAGTTCGTGTCTGATGGCAAGCTCCGGGCCGGTGTCCCGTCGTGGCATGCGCGCCATCTGCGAACGGGCCGTCCTGGACCACCAATTTGCCGGTCGCGGAGCTGATCGTGGTGGTCAGATCCGATTGCCGGAGCACCTCGGCGGCCTCCAGTACCCCCGCTTCCTCCAGCGACTTGGCGTAGTCGGAGAACGCACGCATGCCTTCTTCGATCCGATCCGCGCCGAGTTCTTCCGCGGTGTGGTCGGGGTAGTGCAATAGCAGGGTGTAGCGCATGCTGGTCCTCCAGTGTGATGATCGGCCATTCCGATTGTCTCACCGATATGACGATCCACCCCGACGCGAATCGACAGGAATGGCCGACACGGCGCCAAAGAATTTCGGACGCTCACAATGAGCCCGAACCTCTTCATTGGCGCCTGACGTGGCCGCGGCAATCGAATTCGGCTCGAGGTGCGTGAATCCGTCAGGAGGTCAGGCCTCGAGCGATGCCGCGTCCGCGCCCAGGTCGTAGAGGCGACCGGCGATCGTCGTGATGCGCTCGGCGTCGGTGATCGTGTCCCGCCAATGCGGCGGAATGCCGGCATATCCCCATCGGGCACCGGCGAGCTGCCCGGCTATCGCCGCGGTCGTGTCGGCGTCGTCGCCGAGGTTCGCGGCCCGCAGCACCGCGTCACGGAAGTCCTCCGCGCCCCCGACCGCCCACAGTGCGGCTTCGAGTGCATCCACGACGTAACCCGTGCCCCGGATCTGGGGAGGCTCCTTGACTTGCCACGATCCGCGTACGACCGATTCGACCTCGGGCTCCAAGGCACCGAACGTCCAGAACCCGGATGCGAGGACGTCATCGACGTCGGTTCCCTGGATCAGCGCGGCGATCATGGTGCTGTAGGCCCGGCACGCATCCACCGGGCGGGGAGCCGGGTGCGTGGTCCGACTCGACGCACCACCGCGCAGCGCGGCCTCGGCGATGTCGGAGTGCCAGCGGATCGGTACCGGCGCGAGGCGCATCAACGAGCCGTTCGCCGCGGCTTGGGGATCGATCGTTGCATCCGTGGTCGATCCGTCACGTTCGAAACGGGAAAGGGCGCGAGCGGTTGTGCCCCCGATGTCGAAGCAACGGCCATTCGACGACCAGTAACCGTCGCGGCGCCAGGCCACGTACTTACGAAGCTGGTCGGCCGCGTCCAGGTCACCGGTAGCGAGGATCGACTCGGCCAGACACATTGCCAGCGACGTATCGTCGGTCCACTGGCCCGGCTCGAGGTTGAATGGCCCACCGCCGACCATGTCGTCGATCGGTACGAAGCTGCCTGGCGGCTTGAACTCCAGGGTCGTACCCACCGCGTCGCCGACGGCGAGGCCGACCAATGCGCCGATGGCGCGGTCACGGGCGGTCATACGACGCCTCGGGTCAACACGTCGAGCACCTCGGGATCGTCCGAGTGGAGGTCGAGCGTTCCGACGTACCAGACGTGGTGGACCATGTGCAGCGTCACGATGGCGACCGTTGCCGCGGCCAGGAAATCCGCCGGTTCCCAGTGACGCCAGTAGTTGCCGCCTACGTCGGGATCGTTCCATCCATGGCCACCGAGCCATGCCAGCTCCTCGGGACTGAGCATCTCGGCCCCCTCCAGATAGGCATCGCCGACGGACTCGCCGCGCAGGTTCGCGCCGAAAGCGGCGAACTGCATGTACCGGTTCGAACCTTTCTGCGAGATTATGACGTGGTGGGTGTCATCGAGGAGCGCGAGTGCCTCGGCGAGAGCCGGCACGAGGGCCACAAGAGAAGCCGGGGGTGCATCAGGTGCGTGGGTCATGCTTCCTCCTCCAACAGTTCGGCTGACCTCTGACCGAACCCTAGGGCGGGGGTGTGACATCGAAATTGCAAGCAGCGTCGACGTCGGATCGCAAGCGCCGCCCGGAGCCCTCGAACGCGGCGGCGGTGGCACTGCGCGCCGGTTGGCGCATCAGCGAACGCGCACGGTCGGGCGGGTTCCCTCGACTTCGGCGATGGCGTCGGCGAGACGCACCGCAAGCGCGTGGCGGAGCGCACCATGTTCCGGTTTGCCGGCGAGGTTGCGCGTACGGAAGTGGCTGCCGTGATCGCTCGCGTAGATCACCAGCGCGTCGGCCGCGACCCATGCGTCCACATAACCT
>CAZEAV010000009.1:5203-17108 GCA_964510215.1 uncultured Iamiaceae bacterium | reverse complement strand
GTTCGCGCTGCAGTCCTACGCCCAGGTCGACATCCTCACCCAGGGTGGTCCGGCCGGAGCCACCGAGACGTTGGTGTTCAAGATCACCCGGAACCAGTCACCGCGGCTCATCAGCGACGGTGCCGCCATGTCGATCGGACTGTTCGTGGTCACCGTGGTGATCACCGCGTTGCAGTTCGGCCTGTTGTCGAAGCGGGTGAACTATGACCAGTGAGACCGAGTCCGTCCCGGCCGCCGGAGTTGCCGGGCCCAGGAGCCACCGGTGGCTGCGGAAGGCCGGCTGGTACGTCGTGTTGGTGGTGCTCTCGGCCGTCGTGTTGTTCCCCGTGTGGATCACGATCGTTCGTGCGTTGTCCACCCCGGTCGCCTACTCCGATGCCCGCAGTCCGATGTACCCGGTGGCCGTCCAGTGGGACGTGTTCTGGCGGGCGGCAACCTCACAGGGACTGTCCAGAGCGCTCGGCCTCAGCGCGGTGATGACCGTGGTGATCACGGTCGCCCAGGTCGTCACCTCCATTCTGGCGGCGTACGCATTCGCCTTCCTGCGGTTCCCGCTGCGCCGCACCCTGTTCGCGCTCTTCATGGCCACGCTCATGCTGCCCATCGAGGTCACGCTGATCCCGAACGTGAAGACGATCGACGAGCTGGGCTGGATGAATTCGGTCCAGGGCCTCACGGTGCCGTTCCTGGCGACCGCGCTCGGGACGTTCCTCATCCGTCAGGGATTCATCGGTGTCCCCGCCGACCTGCGTGACGCCGCGCGCCTGGACGGCTTCGGCCATCTGCGGTTCATGTGGCATGTCGCGGTGCCGCTCGCCCGGCCGGTGATCGCGGCATTCACCGTGATCTCGTTCCTCGCGGCCTGGAACCAGTACCTGTGGCCCCAGAGTGTCGCTACGCTGGACAAATGGCAGACTGCGCAGGTGACCCTGTCGAACCTGCCCGGCGCGGACCCGGCGCACTACAACATCGGGGTCGCCGGAGCGCTCATCGTGGCGGTGCCGGTGTTGATCGTGCTCCTGGTATTCCAGAAGCAGCTCGTCCGTGGTCTCACCGCGGGGGCGGTCAAAGGATGACCGCAACTCGCGGACGTCCCGTGGAAGCCCGAATGGGCCCGTCCGACCACCTGAATCCCAGGAGACTCCTCTCATGCGTTCCATGAAGACCCGGTTCGGCGCCGGCGCCGCGACCCTGTTGTTGATGGGGACACTCGCCGCGTGCGGCTCGTCCGGGACGACGTCGTCGAAGCCGGACGCGTCCAAGGCGACCTGCCCGCTCTCGGCACTCCCCGAATCCGGTCCCAAGGTGAAGGTCTCGTTGTGGTACGGGGGTCTCCAGGGCGAGGCCAAGCAGGTGATGACCGACACGGTCAAAGCGTTCAATGCCAGCCAGGACCGGGTCCAGGTCACCGCGTCGGACCAGGGCTCCGCGTACTCGCAGATCACCGCCAAGTACACCCAGGCCATCCAGGGCAAGCGGATCCCGAACATCGTGTACACCGCGTCGAACGACGTGCAGTACCTCGCCGACTCGGGGACGATCATCCCCGGTCAGGCGTGTGTGAAACAGGGAGTGGTGCCCCTGGATCACATCGAACCGGTGGTGCGGAGCTACTTCACACTGGAGGGCACCTACATTCCCGCGGCGGTCAACGTGGCACTCCCACAGCTCTACTACAACAAGAAGCAGTTCGAACAGGCCGGGATGCCTCTGGAGGCCCCGGGCACGATCGCCCAGTTGCGCAGCGACGCCGAGAAGCTGAAGAAGGCGAACATCGATGGGCTCCAGTGGCCGATCTCGATGACCGTCAACCGCTGGTTCTTCGAGACGTTCCTCAACGGTGTCGGCCAGGACATGGTCAACCACGACAACGGCCACAAAGGCCGGGCGACCAAAGCGACGTTCGACACACCGACCGCCGTGAAGCTGCTCAAGACGTTGAAGGGCATGTACGACGACGGGCTGATCGCCAAGATCTCCAACACGCCGGGCCAGCTCGATCAGTACCTGAACGTGGCGCAGGGCAAGTCGACCATTCTGCTCGAGACCTCGACCGCGGCAACCACGATCGAGGCGTTCCTCGGCGGAAAGCTCTCGGCGAAGGACCTCGAGGCAGGCAACCTCGGTGGCCTGTCCCAGAGCGTGACCGTGGTGCCCGGGTTCGGACCGATGCCGGGCATCGACAAGGCCGGCCAGGTGCCGATCTCGGGCGGCGCGTATTACGTGTCCAACGGGGGCACCAAGGCCCAGCAGGCGGGCGCGATGGCATTCATGCGGTACATCAACGAGGTGCCCCAGCAGGTGACCTGGCACGTCGAGGGTTCCTACCTGCCCTCCAACGACCAGGTCCCCGACACCAAAGCGGTGAAGAAGTTCTGGCAGGGCAAGGTCGCCGGGTTGTCGCTCAAGGTCGCGTCGAAGCAGTTGGCCGCCATGTCGCCCAAATCCCCCGGACCGGTGATCGGCCCGTTCGAGCAGTACGACCAGATCATCCAGAAGATGCTGGAATCGGTCTTCCTCAAGGGTGCCGACATCAAATCGTCACTGGCCAAGGCGCAGTCGGACGTGACCGAGGCGATCCAGAACTACAACTCCTCGAACGGGTTCTGAGGTCTGGTGCGGTCACCTCGGTCGTTCGCCGTACCGGTACCGCGACGGCGCCCGAGCCGGCTCACCGGCCGATGCCGGCCAGTGCGAACGCGAGGATGAAGGCCTCGTCGCGCCACGCGTCGTAGCGGCCGGTCGGGCCGCCGTGGCCCGCATCCATCTCGGTCCGCAGCAGGATCGGCCGCGTCCCCGTCGTGGTGGCCCGCAACTGCTGCACCCATTTGGCGGGTTCGTGCACGCTGACCCGCGGGTCGGCGACGCCCGCGGTGGCCAGCACCGCGGGGTAGGGGACCGCGCGTGTGTTCTCATATGGCGCGTACGCGCCGATCGCCGCGAATGCGGACGCGTCCCGGACCGGGTTGCCCCATTCCTCCCACTCGGTCACGGTCAGTGGCAGGGACGGGTCCAACAAGGTGTTCAGCGGGTCGACGAAGGGCACTTCGGCGATGACCGCGGCGAACAGCTCGGGCGCCAGGTTCATCGCGGCACCCACCAACAGACCGCCGGCACTGCCCCCCCGGGCGACGAGGCCCTCGGGTGAGGTGTATCCCTCGTCGACGAGGTGACGGGCGCAGGCGACGAAATCGATGAAGGAATTGGTTTTCGCCTCGAACTTCCCGTCGAGGTACCAGTGGCGACCCAGCTCGCCTCCACCCCGCACATGGGCGATCGCGTACACCCAACCGCGGTCCAGCAGGCTCAACCGGGCGGCCGAGAACCACGGGTCCATGCTGATCTCGTACGCGCCGTAGCCGTACAGCAGGCACGGCGCCGATCCGTCCAGGGGGACGTCGCGGCGGCGCACCACCGAGACGGGTACCCGGGTCCCGTCCGGTGCGACGGCCCAGATCCGTTCCGAGATCAGCGAGGCAGGGTCATAGCCGCCGAGCACTTCCTGTTGTTTCCGCAGGGTCCGCTCGCCGGTCACCAGGTCCTCGTCGAAGATCGACGGCGGGGTGACGAGTGATTCGTACGCGAACCGGTAGGTGGTGGTGTCGAACTCGGCGTTCGTACTCCCCGACACCGTGCCGACGGACTCTCCGAGTTCCAGGTCCCGCTCGGCGCCGGTCGCCAGGTCGACGAACCGCAGCCCGGTGACGCCGCCGCTGCGCAGGTGCACGACGAGATGCGACGCGAAGGCCTCGACGTCGTCGAGGCGTACCCCGCGCCGGTGGGCGATCACCTCACGCCACGGCGCGCCCGGGTCCGTCGGGTCTGCCTCTAGGAGCGCGAAGTCCTCGGCGCCGTCGGCATTGGTGAGGACGAACATCCGGTCGCGCGTCACATCGACACGCGCCTCGACGCCGGAACGCCGGGGGATCATGGTGATCAGCGGCCCGTCCGGCGTGTGGGCGTCCAGCAGGTGGCACTCGGTGGTCACCGCGCTCGACGACGTGATGATGATCCAGTCGTTGCTGCGGTTCTCCGAGACGTCCACGAAGAAGCGCTCGTCGGAGTCGGCGAACACGACCACGTCGTCGGCCTGGGTGGTACCGATCCGGTGCCGCCACACCTGCCACGGACGCTGGGTCGCGTCGAGGGTCGTGTAGAACACGACGCTGCTGTCGGCCGAGAACGCGAGCGGGTACGAGACCCCGTCGACGGTCTCGTCCAGGTCGACACCGGTGGCAAGATCACGGAAGTGGAGCGTGTAGGCCTCGTCCCCGGTGTGATCCACCGACCACGCGAGGAGCCTGGCGTCCGGGCTGATCGCGGCGCCGCCGACCTGGGAATAGCCGTGCCCGTCGGCGACGAGGTTCTCGTCCAGCACGATGTCTGCTTCGGCGTCGTCCGCGGGGGGCTCTCCGGTGGGATCGACGGCGACGCGGACGTGCACCGGGTAGGCCTTCCCTTCATAGGTGCGGACCTGGTACCACCAGTCGCCTCTGCGCCAGGGCACCGAAAGGTCGGTTTCACGCACGCGGTTGCGGATCTCTGCGAACAACTCGTCGCGCAGGGGCCCCTGAGGCGCGGTGACCGACTCGGTGTAGGCGTTCTCGGATTCGAGCAGTTCCATCAGGCGGGGATCGTCCACGTCGCGCATCCATGCATAGGGGTCGCTGCTCGTGGAACCGTGGCGCGTCCGGACGTGCTCGAAACGTGGGGCGACTGGCGGTTTCAACGGATCACTCATGACACGGGCGGCCTCTCGGGGCAGGGACACCGCCAGCCTCGCAGCTCGGCGATACCGCCGGGCAAGTGGGCGCGTCCGATACCGTCACTCACATGCCGGTATATGCGCTCGGAACCCAGGTTCCCCAGATCCACGCGGATGCGTACATCTCGCCCGACGCGGTGATCATCGGGTCGGTCACGATCGGCGCGGAAGCGTCGGTCTGGCCCGCGGCGGTGATCCGTGGCGACGACGGCGAGATCTCGGTCGGGCCGCGTTCCTCCATCCAGGACGGCGCGGTGCTGCACACCACGGTGGTCACCCCGACCACGGTGGGGGCGGACTGCGTCGTCGGGCACCTCGCCCACCTGGAAGGGTGCACCATCCATGACGGCGCACTGGTCGGGTCCCAGTCGGTCGTGCTGCACAACGCCGTGGTCGAGTCGGGTGCGCTGGTCGGTGCAGGTGCACTGGTGCCCAACAACATGGTGGTGCCGTCCCGGGCGATGGCCCTCGGGGTGCCGGCCCGGATCCGGGAAGATTCGGTCGATGAGGCTCTCATCACGCTGAGCGCGCAGTCCTACGTCGACCGCTCCCACCGCTTCGCGCGCGACCTGCGCCGAATCGACTGATCGATCAGGCCGTCGCGTCGGCCGGGCGGGGTTCGACCAGGGTCAACTCGCCGTTCTCGGCCCGGGAGCGGGCCCATTCGGTCACGGCGGGGTCGTCGGTCAGCAGGATGATCTGGGTGGCCTGGGCCGCTTCGAGCAGCGCATCGAGCAACTGGTCGCGCAGGCGCGGGGCCGTTCCCCCGAAGGGACTGTCCAGAATCGCCGGCGCCGCTTCGTGTTGGGCCGTCGGCCAGCGTGGCCGGTAGCGCACAAGGGTCTCGACCAGGTGGTCGACGGGCTGGTCGACCAGCAGGTCTGCCTGGGCCGCCAGCGCGCCCTGCAGGTTCTGGATGCGCGTGTCCAGCGTCGTCGAGCGCCAGGTCGCCTCCCGGGTGTCGGGCGGATCGAACGACGCTGCTCGATCCCGCAGCGCGTCGCGCCGTGCGCGCAACTCGACGACGTGCGGGCTCTCTGGGCGTTCGGACTCATCGGTGGGGAGCGCTTCGTCCGGGCGTTCCTCGGCGAGGGCGGCTTCGAGGCGGTCGTGGCGCGCCCGAAGTTCGGATTGGCCGGCGAAGGTGTGTCGGAGGTCCTCACGCTGGAGCGCCGCGTCCAGCTCGCTCCCGTATGCCCCGATCCGGGTGGCGAGCGTGCCGGACTCGAATCCGAGTCCGGCGAGTTGCACTTCGAGCTGTCGGGTGATCTTGCGTTCGGTCTCCTCGCTGTCCACCAGTTCCACCTGGGTCCGGGCGATGCGCCCCTGGCGAACCCGGTGTTGCAGGGTCGCGGCCACCGACCGGGTGGTCGACGTGAGGCCGAACGGCTCCAGGTGCGCGTCCAGACGTCGGGTGGCCTCGACCAGGTCGGTCCGCGCGCGTTCCAGGCTGCGCCGGATGGTCCGTGCGGTGTCGTCCCGGCGTGCGGGGTCGTTGTGGGTCACCCATTCGTGGACCTGGAGTTCCAGGTCGCCGGCCACCGTCACGTCGATGTCCCCGACGAGCGCGCGCCATACCGCCATGACGCTCTCGTAGTCGGCGATGACCGCCTCCGCGCGGCGCCACTGCTCGCTGTCCGGGTCGTCGTTGAATCGGCGGCTGTAGTCGGCGAAGTCGACCGCGTCGACGTCGGCCAGGGCACTCTGGTAGGTGCGTCGAACGCGACGCAGCGCGAGTCTCGGCTTGGCGACGAACGCCAGCACGCTCGCCACCGTGACGACCAGGAGCACCGGGACGGCCATGATCTCGAAGTCCGCGGCCGCGAGCAGCCCCGCCACGCACGCGGCGACCGTGGCGATCAGGATGCCGGGAAGCCAACGCTTCTCGGCGTGCGCTTCGGCTTCGAGGACCGCGTGGTGGGCCCGTTCCAGGTGGTCGCGTCGCTCGGGGTCCAACTCGGCGTCCTGGGCCACGCTGCGCTGCGCGGCCTGGAGTGCTTCGGTGGCCAGTACCGCATCGCGGTGGGTCATCCAGAGCTGCTCCTGGTCCAGACTGGCGAGGATCAGTACCCGCGAATCGTTGGAGACCGTCACCTCGGGTGCGTTCAGCGCCCGGTCCAGATCCGCCCGCAGCGTGTCGCAGAGGACCGTGAGTCGCTGATGCTCGGTGATGGCCACCGCACAGGCTTCGGGGATCTCGTCGGGGATGTCGACGACTTTGGCGAGCTGGTCGGATGCCAGATTCGGGTGATCGGCCAGGCGTGTGGAGAGCTGGTCGATCCGTTCGGAGACCTTCGCCCAGTTGTCCGCGAGCCGGCGGATCTCCACGGTGGCCGCGATGAGGTTCGTGTCTCGGGTACGACTGGCCGGGGGCGCCTCGACCGCCTCCAATGCCACCCGGGTGCGTTCCAGGTCCACCAGCATGCGGGCCCGTTGCTGCAGGCGGCGATCGGTGTCGGTACCGAGCCTCGCCAGGGTTGCTTCCGCTTCGGCGAGTTCTTCCAGGATCCGATCGTGTTCGACCCGACGACGTTCGGCAGCGGCGAGTTCACGGCGAACCGATTCGGCCTCGCGCCGGGCGGAGGAGAGTTCGCTTTGCAGGGCGAGTCGGCTCGGGTCGTCCATCGGACGGGGAAGCCCCAGGTCCTCGGCCCCTACGGTCAGCAGACTCCGCAGCTCGCGTGGCCGTCCCACGCTCGTGTTGGTCGGGATGTCGGACGTGCCCAGGGTCCCCACGATGTTGCGGCGCCCGTTCGCATCGACGAGCGCGACCCCACCGCCGGCGACGATGCCCGCGGTGAGGTTCGCGAACGCGTCGATGATGGCGGGTCGTTCGCGTCCGGAAAGGCCGGCGAGTACGGTCAGTTGAGCGTGAAAACGGATGCGGAGAACGTTCTCGCCCAACGGCAGGGAGATTTCCTCGTAGCGCACGACTCGCTCCTGTGAACCTTTCAGATGGGTTTTCGGCTCATCGGCCCGACAACTGTAGGACTTTCGACCTAGTGCCGTGCCACACAAGGGGTGCCCCCGTCAGGCCGGCCCTTGTCGGGCTCGCGGCGCCCCCGTCCTGGGCGCACGCTGTGAGTGTGCCGACGCCCGAGGGTTCTCGGGAAGCCACGACAATGCCTCGAGCGGGTGTCCCAGAGGTTCCCTGACGTGGCGCTGGTCGGCACGCAACGCCGGGACGCGGGCGCGGCGGCCACCGCACACGAGACCCGGAATTCCCCGTCTCGGGAAATCGTCTTGAGCGGTGCCGCGGGCGTTCGTTACGATCCTGACCCGCAGGTCAAGATTTTCCACGCACTGGTCCGAGTGGGTTCGGAAGGACCGCGCCGTCCCCGAGTCCCGGTCGTCGACCGGGCTGGTCCCACCGGTCGATCAGTGCCCTCTGCACGTAGCGAAAGCCCGTGACCCCTACCGATCCCGATCACAGCATGAGCCGCCGGGGTGTCCCCCTGTTGTGGCGCCAGATCCGCACCCAATGGTCGGGATTCGCGCTCGGTATCGGCGCGGGGACGATCTGGACGGCCGCGAAGATCTCGATTCCGATGCTGGTCCAGGTGGGCATCGACGACGGCATCGTCCCCAGGGATTCCGACGCGGTCATCCGCTGGGGGATCTTCATCGCCGTGGCCGGCGTGGTCTCCGGGGTGTTCACCGGCACGCGGCGCTACCTCGCGTTCAATGAGGCCCGTTGGAGCGAAGCGGACCTGCGGCACCGGCTGTTCGCCCATCTTCAGCAGATGCATTTCGCGTATCACGACGGTGCCCGGACCGGGCAGCTCATGAGCCGGGGGAACACCGACCTGCAACAGATCGTCAATTTCCTGGTCGTGATCCCGCTGTCGTGCGCCAACCTGCTCACGATCGTCGGTGCAACGCTGCTGATGGTCCGGATGGACTGGCGCCTCACGATCCTCGCGGTCGGGAGCCTGCCGCTGCTCAACGTGCTGGCCAAACGCTTCGGAGCCCGCCTGTATCCGGCCGCGCTCGGTGTCCAACGCGAATCGGCTGCGTTGTCCGAGGTCGTCGAGGAAACCGTGTCCGGCGTGCGGGTGGTCAAGGGATTCGGCGCCGAAGGCGTCCAGGCGGACCGTCTGCGCACATCCGCGAAGGACCTCTACGACGAGTCGATGGAGATGGCCGTGGTGCGGGGCCGGTTCCTGCCGCTGCTCGACGTGCTCCCGCCGGTCGGCCTGGTGTTGGTCATGCTCTACGGCGGCCACCTGGTCATCGACGGGAACCTGACCATCGGTGAACTCGTCGCGTTCAACGCGTACGTCGTGCTGCTGATCGGGCCACTGAGAATGCTGGGCAGCCTCATCAACCAGGCACAGCGGGCCGCGGTGTCCGCCGGCCGGGTGAACGAGATCCTGACCGAGTCTCCCGTGATCGTGGACCCGCCGCACGCGGAGGAGATTCCGCCGGGAGGCGGCCACGTCGAATTCCAGGACGTCGACTTCGCGTATCCGGGAGTGGCCGGCGGGGTACTCCGTGGCCTCGACCTGGACATTCCGGCAGGGGAGTCGGTCGCCCTGGTGGGTGCGACGGGTTCGGGCAAGTCCACCGTCGTCAAACTCATCCCCCGCTTCTACGATCCCGACCGCGGAAGCGTCCACATCGACGGCGTCGACGTGCGGACCGCGTCGCTGCGAGAGGTGCGCCACAGCGTGGGCATCGTGTTCGAGGACACGTTCCTGTTCAGCGACACGATCGCGGCGAACATTGCGTTCGCGGACCCCGACGCGTCGATGGATCAGATCGTGCGGGCCGCCAAGCTCGCCGGCGCCCACGAGTTCATCACGGCGATGAGTGCCGGCTATGACACCGAGATCGGCGAACGGGGCTTCTCTCTCTCGGGCGGGCAGCGCCAACGCGTCGCCATCGCACGGGCGATCCTCGCCGATCCCCGGATCCTGATCCTCGACGACGCGACCTCGGCCGTGGACCCGTCCAAGGAACACGAGATCCGTGCCGCGCTCGGCGAGGTGATGCGTACGCGTACCACCATTGTGATCGCCCACCGGCCTGCCACCATCGCCATGGCCGATCGGGTGGTCCTCATGGACGAGGGGCGGGCCGCGGCCGTGGGAACGCATGACGAATTGCTGGCCACCAGCGCCAAATACCGTGAGGTGCTGGCGGCCGCACAGGCGACCGAAGCGAGCGGACAGGGGGCGAACCAGTGAGCCCCCGGCGTCTGAATCGCAAGATCTGGCAGGCTCCCAGCCCGCCGCCGATCCACACCGACAAGGACGACCTGCCGCGCTCCTGGGCCGACACCAAGCGAATATTCGTGAGCCTGGCGCCGATCGCACGCCCGTACAAGTGGCGATTCCTCGGCGCGGTGGCGCTGGTCGTCATCTACGCGTCGACGGTGCTGGGCGGTCCCTTCCTGCTCAAGCTCGCGATCGACAAGGGAATCACCGCGGGCGACGGGCGCACCCTGAACGTCATCGTCGCGATCTATGTCGTGGTGGCCGTGGTCGGATGGTGGGCCGAGGGCGCCCAGATCCGCGCGATGGCCCGGGTGGGCGAAGGATTCCTGCAGGACCTGCGGAACAAGGTGTTCGATCACCTGATGAACCTGTCGATGCCGTTCTACGATCGCGAATCCGCAGGTGTGGTGATCGAACGCATGACCGCCGACATCGACATCATGGAGAACCTGGTCCAACAGGGGCTCATCCTGATCCTCATGAACGGGATACTGATCCTGGTCGCGGTCGTGTGGCTGGCGGCGATCTCCTGGCAGCTTTTCCTGCTGTGCCTGATCCCCGTGCCCTTCGTGTCCTATGCGACCTACAAGTTCAACCGCGACTCGAACCGTTCGTATCTGATGGTGCGCGACTGGATCGGCCTGACGCTGACCTCGTTGCAGGAGGGGATCAGCGGCGTACGCGTCATCCAGGCCTATGACCGCTCCGAGGTCGAGGTGAAGCGCTTCTCGCGTCACAACCGAGGCCTCTACGACGAGTACATGCACTCGATCTGGATCTCGTGCTGGTTCCTGCCCATCATCGAGTTCGCCGGCCTGTTCACCACCGCGCTGGTCATCGCGCTGGGCGGGCTGATGACCGTGCACGGCGTGGTCACCATCGGCACGATCACGTTCTTCGTGCTGACCCTGTCGAACCTGTTCGATCCCCTCCAGCAACTCAGCCAGTTCGTGAACCAGGTCCAACAGGCGGGCGCCGGACTGGTCAAGCTGTCCGAACTGCTCGACGAGCCGATCGACCTGGTCGAGCCCGAACATCCGGAACCGGCCCCGACCCACGGCGAAATCGAGGTCCAGGGCCTGTGGTTCGGCTATGGAGACCATGATCGCCTGGCGCAGCTCCTCGACGGCGCGACGCCCGATGCGGACAACGACCAGGCACGCTTCGTACTGCGCGACATCGACCTCGACATCGCCGCCGGCGAACGGCTCGCACTCGTCGGGCCGACCGGAGCAGGCAAGTCGACGCTCGCCAAGCTGATCGCCCGGTTGTACGACCCGGTCGCCGGAACGGTGCGCTTCGGTGGGGTCGACGTCCGTGACATCGCCTCGGACGAGTTGCGGCAACGGATCTGCGTGGTCCCTCAGGAAGGGTTCCTCTTCAGCGGATCGATCGTCGAGAACGTCCGGATCGCACGACCCGAGGCTTCCGATGCCGACGTCGTCGAGGCGTTCTCGGCACTCGGGGTGCTGGAGTGGTTCACCTCCCTGCCCGAGGGGCTCGACACCGAGGTCCATGAGCGTGGTTCGCGGCTGTCCGCCGGTGAGAAGCAGTTGATCTCGCTGGTCCGTGCGGCGCTGGCCGATCCGGCGGTGCTCGTCCTGGACGAAGCGACGTCGTCGCTGGATCCGGGAACCGAGTCGCTCGTCGAGGACGCCATGGAGCGGCTGATGGAGGGGCGGACCGTGATCGTCATCGCCCACCGGCTGTCCACCTCCAAGCGCGCCGACCGGGTCGGTGTGGTGGCCGACGGTGAGCTCGCCGAACTCGGAACCCACGAGGACCTTGTGGCCGAAGGTGGAAGGTACGCCGCACTGTATCGGAACTGGGTGGACAGTCTGGCGCCGGCCTGACCGCCTCTCCCACGTCCGGGCTCGGGAGGTGTGGATACCCCGACGGTCGGGGCTCTCCCGGTCTTCGA
>CAZEAV010000009.1:0-5193 GCA_964510215.1 uncultured Iamiaceae bacterium | reverse complement strand
CCTGGTGCGGCAGGGCAACCCCAAGGACATCACCGACTGGGACGACCTTGCGCGCGAAGACGTCCAGCCGGTCTTTCCCAACCCCAAGACCAGCGGCAACGCGCGCTATACCTACCTGGCCGCCTATGCCTATGCGCTTGACCAGAACGGCGGCGACCAGGAACAGGCGCAGGAGTTCGTGCGCCAGATCCTGTCGAACGTCCCCGTCTTCGACACCGGCGGGCGCCTCAGGACCCGCTCCCGCGGGTGGGGGCACCCCCGGGCGCCAGATGCCGGGTCCGGATCAACTCGGGGGAGAACAACGCGACCACGCGGTCGGTGCCGGCGACGGTCATGTGGACGCCGTCGTCGTGGCGCACCTTCTCGGGCACGCCGTCGGGCCCCGGCAGGCTCGCGGCGTAGGAACCGTTCGGCCCGTCCAGCGCCGGTGCGGGATTCACGAAGGTGACCCGGTGCGGTCGTGCCTGTGCCTCGATCTGGATCAGTGAGTTGATCACCGGAACCTGCTCCTGAATGGAGGCGACGTCCATCACGGGGAGGCCGATCCAGTAGACCGAGACGCCGGGCCGCGCGGTGACGTTCATGATCTGGGCGACCCGTCGCTCGTATTCGTTCCGCCACGCGGCAGCGTCGCTGAGACGGATCCACCCACCGGGTGTGCGCAGCGCCTGCGCGTCGTTTCCACCGAAGATCAGTACCACGACGTCGGGGTGCTCGGCGTCCATCTTCGCAGCCAGTTCGCTCGGCCAGTCCGTGACGTCAGGTCGTGCGAGCCCGGTTCCGGGATGTTTGTCCAGATCCACGACCGCGGGAAGGCCGGCCAGCGCTTTGGACAGCGAGATGCCGATGCCGTCGGACAACGAGTCTCCGGCGACCAGCACGCGCAAGGGGTCACCCGCGCTCGGAACGCGGTACGCGGGCAATGTCGTGGTCGTGGTCGAGGTCGTCGCGCCGGCGACGGTGGTGGCCGGCGCGGTCGTCTGCGACGCCAGCCGCACCCCGCGGGTGGAGGTGATGTGCGTGCCGTCGTCGTGGCCGGAGAGGTCCGCGATCCAGGCGCGGGGGCGGTCCAGGTACAACAGGTGCGATGCGTGCTGGAGCGGGTGGGTCACCGACAGTGCGACGCTGCGTGGCCAGCCCAGTTGTTGCCGCTCGGCGGTGCGGGCGAGACCGTCCGCGTCACCGAGCATGGCCAACAGCAAGCTGCACAGGGTCACGGCGATCGCCCGACGTGCGGGGCTGCGACGTCGCGGTGTGGTCTCGGGATGAAACTGCTCGCCCCGGTCCGGGTCGCTCGAAACCAATCGGATCCCTCCCTGTTCTCCTCGACCGGTCGATTCTACGATTTCGCCGGACGCGTCGTCGACGTGGTCCGCTTCTGTGGCGCCCCCTCCAGATGGCGACTCTGGATCAACTCCGGCGCGAACAGTGCGACGATCCGGTCCATTCCCGCCATGGTGGGGTGGACCCCGTCATTCGCCCGGATCGTCACGTTTCGCCCGCTCGCGTCGGGAAGGGCGATCACGAAGTTTCCATCGGGTCCGTTCAACGCCTTGCCGGAGTCGACGTAGGTGACCGAGTGCGGGCGCGCGGCGGCTTCGATCTGGATCAGCGAGTTGATCGTTCCGACGTACTGCTGCAGGTGGGCCTTGCCCATCGCCGGCAGTCCGATCCAGTACACCGAGACCCCGGGTTTGGCGACGATGTCCATGGCTTGGGCGATACGTCGCTGGTATTCGGTCTTCCACTGCGCGAAATGGGTGATCGGGATCCAGCCGTCCGGGGTCCGCAGGTCCTGGTCGTCGTTGCCGCCGATGAAGATCACGACGACATCGGGCCGGTCCGATGCCATGTCCTCGGTCAGCTCCTTGGGCCAATCCACCACGTCGGGGCGTGCCAAGCCGGTGCCGACGTGCTCGTCGGGGGTCACCTTGGCGGGCAGGCCCTCCAGCGCCTTGGCCAGCGACGGTCCGAGGTAGCCCGACAGCGAATCTCCCGCGACGAGGACCCGGAGCGGGTCCGCCGGCGTCGGTGTGCGGTAGGTCGGCAGCGTCGTGGTGGTCGTGGTCGCGCCGGGAACGGTGGTGGCGCTGGGCCGTTTGGCCAGCTTCACGCCTTTGGTCGAACTGAATTTCGTGGCCTGGGTGTTGCCCGACGCTTCGGCGACCCAGGCTCGGGGCCGGTTCAGACCCAGGGCGCCCGAGACGCTCTTGATCGGCCGCATCACCGCGAGGGCGGCGCTGCGACCGAACCCGGGATGTTGACGCTCGGCGGTGCGCGTCAGTCCGTCCGCGTCGAGGAACACGACCAGGAGCAGCGTCGTGAGGGTGACGAGAATGGCGTAGCCGGCCGGGACCCGTGACCGTCGCACCGGCTCCGGCGGAAACTGGTCGCCCTTGTCGGGATCGGCGGAGACCATCGCGGATGATGCCTCAGAACTGGAAGTAGATGAACGGGGCGACGCCCGTGGGGCCCAGGGCGTTCGTGACGACCATGGCGCCTGAGAGGAGGAGCGTCTGTGCCCACCACGGACAGTAGCTGAACAGTGCCCGGATTCTGCCGGACGCTTCCCGGGGCAGGTACTGCACCGCGATCGACCCGAGGATGACGCCGACCAGCACGGTGTTGATCGGACCGTCGGAGGAGAAATGGAAGAGCCTGCCCAGCACGTCGAACGCATTGGTGAAGGTGTCGGCGCGGAAGAACACCCACCCCAGACAGACCAGGTTGAAGGTCAGGACCCGCTTCCAGATCGCGGTCCAGATGCGGCGCGCCGGGGTGGGTTCGGGCCTGGGCGGCCGGCTCTTGGCCAGGTCGGCTCGCCAGCGTTCCACGGCCAGTCCCACGCCGTGCAGCCCGCCCCACACCACGAACGTCCAGGAAGCGCCGTGCCAGAGTCCACCCAGCAGCATGGTCGCGGCCAGGTTCACGTACCCGCGGGCCTTGCCCCGCCGGTTGCCACCCAAGGGAATGTAGAGGTAGTCGCGCAACCACCGGGACAAGGTCATGTGCCAGCGCCGCCAGAAATCCTGGAGGGAATCCGCGGCATAGGGGGAATCGAAGTTCTGGGGAAAGCGGAACCCCAGCAGCAGCGCCAATCCGATCGCCATGTCCGTGTAGCCACTGAAATCGGCGTAGATCTGAATGGCGTAGCCGTAGATGCCCAGCAGGGTGTCGAGGCTGCCGTGCTGGTTGGGGAAGCCGAAGACCGGATCCACGATGGTCGAGGACACGTAACTCGAGATCACGACCTTCTTGAACAGCCCGGCACCGATCAGCCAGAACGCGAGGCCGGTGTCCACGTTGCGGGGGTCGAGCCTGGTTCTGAGCTGGGGCAGGAACTCCGACGCCCGCACGATCGGCCCGGCGATCAGATGCGGGAAGAACGACAGGTACACCGAGAAGTCCAGCATCGATGTGGGCTCCACCCGATCGCGCCAGGTGTCGATCACGTAGCTCAGCGCCTGGAAGGTGATGAAGGAGATCCCCACCGGGAGGATCAGCCTGCGCAGCGGGAGTTGCCAATCCAAACCGAGGGTGTCGAACAGGCTGTTGGAGGTGTTGACGAAGAAGTCGTAGTACTTGAACCACGCCAACAACCCCAGGTTGACCGCGACCGCGATCGCAAGGACCGTCGTGCGCTTCCACTGCTCGCGTGACCGATGGATCGCCACGGCTGCGATCTGGTTCAACAGGGTCGAACCGGCGAGCAGGAACACGAATCGCCAGTCCCAGGCCCCGTAGAACACGTAGCTGGCGATGATGATGAAGACGCGCCAGGTGATCCGTCGGTGCGCGAGCAGCCACGACGTGGGCAGCACGATGGCGAAGAAGATCGCGAACTGAACGGTGGGGAAGAGCACTCTGAAACCGGAGGTTTGGCCGGAGGGTTCGTCCCCCCTCGCCGGGGTTCAGTCTTTCATGTCGCCGCTGCGCCGGAATGCATCCTCGGCGCGCGCAGCGCCGCACCTTTCCGGATGCCCGGGGTCGCTCTGGTCGTTCAGCTCCTGTGGGCGGGGCGGACCTCGTAGCCGCAGTTGAAGCTGCCGTCGCGGCGATGCACGATACGGGTCACCTCGACGTCGCCGAGTACCTCACGGAGAAAGTCGAGTTCGGTCGCACACGCCAGGGTGTAGTGCTCCGCGACGTTCCAGATCGCGCAGTTGTTGAACGTGACCAGGTACGCGTCGTCGTCCAGCACGGTCCACTTGGTCAGGTACCCCTCGTCGTCGAGAAGGTCGGTGAGTCGGGTGAGTTTTGCTTCCAGGTCCAGACCCTGCAGTTGGGTGGCGAAGGCCGCGGCCCGCCGACGGCTCCGACGCTGGAACACCTTGTCCACGAGCGTGGGATCCTCCGCTTCCAGATCCTGGAGCAATTCCAGCGTCAGCGACGAATCGGCAGGCGCGAACAGCGCGTCCCCCCGCGGGGTGGAGTGGTACAGGTCGACCGGGCGCCCGGGCCGCCCCCGGGACGGACGGGTGGCCACGATGCCGGCGGTGCGGAGGCTCGACAGATGCTGGCGGACGGCACTGGCCGAGATCGCCAGCTCCGCGGCGAGCGCATCGGCCGATGCTTCGCCTTTCTCCTTTAGCGCGATGAGGACAGTGCGCTGCGCGGAAGACAAACTGTCCGGAGTCGCGTGCACGCTTGTCACAGCGGTCACCTTAGTCGTTCCGGATCCATTCCGCTAGATTGACAAGCAACAACTTGTGTAAATACCCTGCGGTTCCGGCGACTCACGCCCTTCTGGGCGCATGGTCGTTCCCGCGAGCCAGATGGACCGTCCCCGACCCCTGGGAAGCACCGCCGCCCATGACCGACCTCACCGAAGCCAAGACCCACCAGATCGCCGACGAGAAGGCTGAGCTCACCTCCATCGCCGAACGCGAGTACCGCTACGGCTTCTCGGCCGACTTCGAAGCCGATGTGGTCCCCCGCGGCCTCGACGAGGACATCATCACGCTCATCTCCTCGAAGAAGGACGAGCCCGACTGGCTCCTGGAGTGGCGACTGCAGGCCTACCGGGCATGGCTGGAGATGGCCATGCCGGAGTGGCAGATGTTCCATCTGGATCCCATCGACTTCCAGGACATCATCTACTACGCCGCGCCGAAGAAGAAGCCCCAGCTCGAGAGCATGGACGAGGTCGACCCCGAGATGCGCGAGATGTTCGACAAGCTGGGCATCTCGCTC
>CAZEAV010000008.1:10113-17463 GCA_964510215.1 uncultured Iamiaceae bacterium | reverse complement strand
AACGGAGCTGGGCGTGGTAGAAGGCCGAGACGAAGTGGCCGTAACCGAATCGCATGCCGCCCAGCAGGTCATAGATCGGTGCCCGGTAACCGGCACCTTCGGCGCGGCGTGCGAGCTCGCGGGCGGCGCCGTCGTGCCCACCGCCCATGCGGGCGGTCACGATCAGCATGGTCGGGGCTTCACCGTTCATGTTCATGACGTTTCGCTTTTCACGGGCAACGCTCCTGCATTCCGGTCTATCTCCGATTTCGCGTGTTCACAGACCGAGCCGCGCACCGCCGGGTGCCGCGGTGGTGTGTGCCGGGAGACTTCTCCGAACCCGCGCCGCCCAAACCGCCCGCCGGGCCTTGGGTGGTCGGGCCCGGCCCGCCGACGGGTCGCCGCGTGCCGGTGGGAACGCCCTGTGCCGGTGGCATCATGCTGAACAGGTACGTCGATGATCGGCGTCCGTCGAACAATGGAAAGGAACTCCGGTGGAAGCACGTATGAAGCAACCGATCGCCGCCCTGCCGGGCGCGATGCAATCGATGATGGGACTGATCGAAGCCGTCGGGAAGTCGGGCCTCGGCGACAAGACGAAGCTGCTCGTCGATCTGCGCGCGAGCCAGATCAACGGCTGTGCATTCTGTGTCGACATGCACGCCAAGGAGATGAAAGAGGCGGGGGAGAGCGACGAACGGATCTTCTCGGTGGCCGCCTGGCGCGAAACCGACTACTACTCCGAGGCCGAACGGGTGGCGTTGGAGATGACCGAGGCCGTGACCCGGATGGCAGACCGACCCGACCCGGTCTCAGACGAGCTCTGGGAACGCGCCACGGCCGTGTTCGACGAGCGTCAGCTGGCCGGCCTGCTGCTCGCGATCGCCACGATCAACGTGTGGAACCACGTGAACGTGCCCACGCACCAGCCTCCCGGCATTCCCCACAATTGACCGACCGTCCGCGCCCGGTCCTCTCTGGTGTCGATGCCGCTCACGACGCGACGGCGACCCCTTCATAGGCCCGCCACAACGTCGCGTAGCGGCCCTCGAGGTCGAGCAGTTCGTTCTGGGACCCGTCCTCGATGATCCGCCCGGAGTCCATCACCAGGATCCGGTCCGCACGGGCCGCGGTCGCGAGGCGATGGGCGATCACCACGGTGGTCCGCCCGGCGCTGAGCACGTCCATCGCGCGCTCGATCCGAGCTTCGGAGCCCAGATCCAGATTCGACGTGGCCTCATCCAGGAGCAACAGGACGGGATCGGCGATCAGGGCGCGGGCCAGACAGATCAACTGACGTTGTCCCGTCGACAGCGAGCGGCCCCGTTCCACCAGCCAGTGGTCCAGCGTGTCGGGGAACGCGTTGATCACGTCCGCCAGGCCGACCGCGTCGATCGCGTCGAGGATCGCCTCGTCCGTCGCGTCGGGTCTGCCGTAGACGAGATTGTCCCGGATCGTGCCGGCGAATAGGTACGGCTCCTGGGGCACGTAGCCGAGCAGCCGCCGGTATGCGCCGGGGTCGACGTCGCGCAGATTCACCCCGTCGAAACGCACCGCGCCGGACTGGGGGTCATAGAACCGCGCCAACAGCTTGACCAGCGTGGATTTGCCCGAACCCGTTTCCCCGACCAGGGCCACCCGTTGACCCGCCGGGATCGTCAGGGTCAGTGAATCGATCGCCGGTGACGGCTGGCCGCCATAGGAGAACATGACGTCTTCGAGTTCGATCGCGCCGTGTCCCCGGGGTGGCGGCACCGGCGATTCCGGCGCCACGACACTGGGTCGCTCGATGAGCAGCCCGTCGAGTTTGCGTACGCCCGCCGAGGCTTTCTGCCAGGTGTCGAAGACATTGGAGAATTGCTGGATGGGGGAGAAGAACTGGGTCAGGTACAACAGGAATGCCACGAGCACCCCGACGGTGAGCGTGCCGTGGTCGTGCAGGACCGAGCCGAACCCGAGCACGACGATGATGCCGACCGTGGACAGCAGCTCCACGAAAGCGAAGTAGGCGATCTGGATCTTGAGGGCCCCCATACCGGCGACGCGGAACTCGTCGTCGAAATCGTGGAACCGGTCGCGGTTGACCTCCTCGCGTACGAATGCCTGCGTGACCTGTACCCCGGAGAGGTTCTCGGCGAGGTCGGCAAGCACCGACGCGATCGCGTCCCGTTGGCGGTCATAGGCAGGGCGGGACAGGCGTTGATAGATCATCGTGGCGCCGATGAGGGGCAGGGTCACCACGAACACACACAGGGCCAGGGGCACGTTCAAGGCGATCAGCACACAGGCGATCCCGACGAAGGTCACCAGCGCGACCGCCGCGTTGACCAGCCCGTTGGACAGGAGCTGTTGGAGCGCGTCGATGTCCGAGGTGAGTCGGGTGAGTAGGCGCCCGGAGAGCTCCCGCTCGTAGAAATCCAGGCCCAGCCGTTGCAGATGGGCGAACACCCGGGTGCGGAGAGAGAACAGGATGCGTTCTGCGGCGCGGCCGGTGACCAGGTTCTCCGACCAGATGACCAGCGCGTCGGCCGCGGCGACGCCGAGGGCCGCGATCGCCACGACGAAGACCACCCCGAGTGACCTGGGGGTGACCCCGTGGTCGATACCGGAACGGATCAGGATCGGCACGGCCAGGACCGCGATGGCGTCGAGGATCACGAGCCCCGAGCCGAAGAGCAGTTCTTTTTGCCAGTGGCGGATGAACCGGATGAATGCCAGGCCACCCTTGTCGGGCGTGTGATCGGCCGGATCGACGCGCGTCTCGTCCTTGATGGGAGGCAATGCGTCGACCGCGGCCAGCAGCTCCGGGGTCGCCGGGCCGATCAGCCCCCCGCTGCCACCACCTCGCATGCCGCCTCGGCCGCCGCCACCGCCGCCGTGGCGCACGTTCGACTCGAGACGCGCGGTCGGCACGATCACGCCGGGTCTGCCGTCGGCCCCGTCCGGCTGCATCCGCACCGGGTGCGCCCGCACGATGCCGTGGTCGGGTTCGTCTTCGGGGGCGTCCATGCCGCTGAGCAGCTCGCCGAAACGGGCGCTCGAGGCTTCCAGTTCGGCCTGGGTGCCCGACGCGACGATCCGTCCGTGGTCCAGCACGACGATGCGGTCGGCAAGAGCCAGGGTCGAACGGCGGTGCGCGATCAACAGGGTCGTGCGGCCCTGCAACTGCCCTGCCAGCGCGTCGTGGATGGCGTGCTCCACGGTTGCGTCCACGGCCGAGGTGGCGTCGTCGAGCACCACCACCGCCGGGTCGCACAACAGCACCCGGGCCAGGCCGATCCGTTGGCGCTGCCCGCCCGACAGCGTCACGCCGCCCTCGCCGACGGTCTGGTCGTAGGTGTTGGGCAACTCGGCGATGAAGTCGTGCGCCTGCGCGGTTCGGGCAGCCTGTTCGATCTCGGCGTCGGTGGCGTGGGGCCGGCCGTAGGCGATGTTGTCGCGTACGGTCCCGGAGAACAGGAAGGCTTCTTCGAAAGCGATGCCGACCTGGCGGCGCAGGCTGGCCAGCGTGACGTCGCGGACGTCCTGGCCGTCGATGCGCACCGATCCGGCGTCGGTGTCGAAGAAGCGCGCGAGCAGCATGGCCAGCGTGGTCTTGCCGCTGCCCGAGGTTCCGACCACCGCGACCCGTTCACCGGGTGCGATGTCCAGGGTGAGCCCGTCGAGCAGCGGGGCGCTCTCGGGATAGGCGAAGTCGACCCGGTCGAAGGAGACCGCGCCGCGGGGCGCGTCCAGCAGACGGGCGTCGGGGGCGTCGATGATGGCCGTTTCGGTGTCGAGCAGGTCGCGCAGACGCTCCGCGCCGGATCTGGCCAGCTGGGTGACTGCCAGGAACATCGCCAACATCCGGGCGGGTGCCGCGAGCTGGGTCAGATACGAGAAGAACGCGATGAGGGTTCCCACCGTGATCTGGCAGTGCACGGCCATCCATCCACCCACGCCCAGCACCGCCACCTGGCCGAGGGTCGGGATGCTCTGCAGGACTGCGGTGAACGCGGCCCGGATGCGCACCATGCGGACCCGCCCGCCGAAGAGGCGATCCAGGGACGCCAGGTACCGGCCGAGCTCCCGGTCCTCCTGGCCGAAGCCTTTGACGACCCGCACACCGGATATCGCTTCTTCGGCGACGGCGGTCATCTCGGCTTCGCGTTGGGACGCGTCCCAGGAGGACACATAGACCTGTTCGCGCATCCGCCAGGCCGTGGCGAAGCTCGCCACGAGCACCGCCACCGCGAGGGCGGCGAGCAGCGGGGCGAAGATGATCATGAACACGACCGCCAGGATCAGCATGACCAGGTTGCCGGTGATGATCGCCGCGAGCTGGAGCACCTGGAAGACCATGTTCACGTCGGTGTTGGCACGACTCACCAGTTGGCCGGCGGGCAGTTGGTGGTGACGATCCAGATCGAGGGTCAACAGATGATCGAACACCGCATCGCGCAGGTCCGCCTGCACGCCGTAGGCCAGCAGCCCGCCGGCGTAGCGGCGGGCGAGCGTCGTGACGAATCGCACCGCGCCGAGGATCCCGAGCAGGTACAGATACGGGGCGAGGGAATGCGAACCCTTGATGACGTTGTCGATGACGCCCCGTTCGATCACCGGGACGAAGGAGAACGCGGCCATGCCGATGATCGCGGCGCCGAAGGAGACCGCGGCCGCGCGCTTGTGCCGTCCGACCCATGGGATCAGCCAACGGACCCATCCTGAGCGTGGTGGATCCCCCGATACTTCCCCTGTAGCGGCTGGTGCGATTGCGACAGACACGACTTTGGAGAATGTATCCACCGCGGGCCCGGACCCGGCCAGTCGACCATCGGTGGACGTGCGCGCGGCCGGGGACGCGGTTGCCGAGGTGCAGGGCGGTTTCGAATCGCCGTCGGAGCTTCATGGGCAGAGGGCGGACTTCGTGCCCGGCGGTGTCGCCCCGACGAGTAGCGTCCCGGACCATGCGTATCGGCATGGTCTGCCCCTACAGCCTGTCGGTGCCCGGCGGGGTACAGGGTCAGGTGCTGGGGCTGGCCCGTACGCTGCGGGCCAAAGGGCACTTCGTGCGGGTACTCGGTCCATGCGACGGGCCGCCACCCGAACCGGGGATCACGCCACTGGGCAATTCGATCCCGACCGCGGCCAACGGGTCCATCGCTCCCATCGCCCCGGACGTTCCGGCCCAGCTTCGTTTCATCCGCTCACTCCGCGACGAGAGCTTCGACGTCCTGCATCTCCACGAACCGCTGTCACCGGGTCCGAACATGACCGCGGCGATCGTCAAGCAGATGCCGTTGGTGGGCACGTTCCACGCCGCGGGTGGGTCCAAGGCATATGAGTACCTCGGGCCGGTCACACGCTGGCTCTCCCGCCGCCTCGACGTCCGGTGTGCGGTGTCCGAGGATGCTCGGGATCTCGCCCACAAGCATCTCGGCGGTGAATACGTGGTGCTGTTCAACGGCATCGAGATCGATCGTTTCGACGGCGACGAACCTCAGCCCACCGAGGGCCCCACCGTGTTCTTCCTGGGACGACACGAGGAGCGCAAAGGGCTCCAGGTACTGCTCGCCGCGCTCACCCATCTCCCGCCCGACGTCCAGCTCTGGGTGGCCGGTGAGGGCCCGCTCACCGAGTCGCTGCGCAGTCGCTACACCGGCGAACCGCGCATTCAGTGGCTCGGGCGCATCGGCGACCGGGAGCGGAGCCGGCGGCTGCGTGGGGCCCAGGTGTACTGCGCGCCCAGCATCGGTGGGGAATCGTTCGGCATCGTGCTGTTGGAGGCGATGGCGGCCGGCGCGCCGATCGTGGCCTCGAACCTGGAGGGGTACGCGAACGTGGCCAGGAACGGGCGCGAGGCGGTGCTGGTCGAACCGGGTTCACCCGAGGCGCTCGCCGCGGGGATCACCAAGGTTCTCGGTGACGCCGAGTGCGCACGGTCGCTGGTGGCGGCGGGGCGGGCACGGGCCGACGAGTTCTCCATGGACCGCCTTGCCGAGCGCTATTTGGCGTTGTACGAACCGCTGGTCCGCCCGTCCGCCGCTGCGGGGTCATCGGCGGGCCGGGGGAGCCGCTAGCCTGGCGCGGACCGTTTCTGATCGAGCGTGAGGTAGGCGTGTGGTTGGCCTGATCATCGTCATCATCGTCGTCGTGATCATCATCGTGCTGATCGCGTTCGTCATCGCGCAGTTCAACGGTCTGGTCAAGCTCCGGAACCTGGTCGACAACGCCTGGTCCCAGATCGACGTACAGCTCCAGCGCCGCACCGATCTGATCCCGAATCTGGTCGAGACCGTGAAGGGTTATGCCGCGCACGAGCGTGAGACCCTGGATTCGGTCACCCGGGCACGGAGCGCGGTCATGGACGCCACCACGCCCGGGGCGAAAGCCGAAGCGGACAACATGCTGTCAGGCACCCTGAAGTCGTTGTTCGCCGTAGCCGAGGCCTACCCGGACCTGAAGGCGAACCAGAACTTCATGCAGCTCCAGGAGGAGTTGACCGCCACCGAGGACAAGGTCGCGTACGCCCGTCAGTACTACAACGACAATGTCACCAGGCTGAACACCAAGATCGAGACGTTCCCCGCCATGTTGTTCGCGTCGATGGCCAAGGCCACGCACCGCGAGTACTTCGAGACCGCACCGGAAGGCCGCGATCCGGTGAAGGTCGAGTTCTGATCGACGTCCGCGAAGAACCTGCGTGTACGAACAGATCGGACAGAACAAACGCCGCACCGTCGGGCTGGTCGCAGTCTTCGTCGTCTTCATCGCGCTCGTTGTGGTCGCCGTCAACCTGTTGATCGACGGTGGTCTCGTCGGATTCGTCCTGGCGGTGGTCATCGCGGCGGTCATGGCGTTCGCCGGGTACTGGAAGTCCGATTCGGTGGCGTTGGCGATGAGCCGGGCCAAGCCGGCCCCGAAAGCCGACTACGCCCGCTACCACAATCTCATCGAAGGGCTGTGCATCGCGGCCGGGTTGCCCAAGCCCCGGCTGTACGTCATCGACGACGCCGCGCCGAACGCGTTCGCCACCGGACGCAATCCCGAGCACGCGGCCGTTGCGGTCACCACCGGATTGTTGGAGAAGATGAACCGTGTGGAGCTCGAGGGCGTGCTGGCGCACGAGCTGAGCCACATCAAGAACTACGACATCCTGGTTTCGACCCTGGCGGTGACGATGGTCGGCATCGTGATCCTGTTGTCGGACTTCGCGATCCGGTTCCTGTGGTGGGGTGGCGGACGGAGCTCGGGCGATGATCGCCAGGGCGGCGGACCCATGGCGATCCTGTCGATCGTGGGCTTCTTCCTGTTGATCTTCTCGCCGCTGATCGCTCGGTTGTTGCAGTTCGCGGTGTCCCGCAACCGGGAGGAGCTCGCGGATGTGTCGGG
>CAZEAV010000008.1:3631-10103 GCA_964510215.1 uncultured Iamiaceae bacterium | reverse complement strand
CTCGGCGCTTGAGAAGCTGCGCGACGACCAGACCGTCACCCATACAGCGTCCAAGGCGACCGCTCATCTGTGGATCGAACAGCCCACCGCGAGAACCCCCGAGGAAGGGAAGATGTCGAAGCTGAATCGCCTCTTCGACACCCATCCACCCCTGGAAGAACGCATCGAGCGACTCCGGGAGCTCTGAGCGCGCCGCGGAACGGGTGACGCATCCGTCGGTGCACGCCCGGGTCCCATGCGAACCAACCCGCTTCCCGAGGGCGCGTTCGGGCCCGTACACTGGTGGTCATGTCCGCTGACGAAACCACCTCCACGACCGGCCGCACCACCGGGGGAGCCCGGGTGAAACGGGGGCTCGCCGAGATGCTGGCCGGTGGGGTCATCATGGATGTCGTCGATCCCACCCAGGCCAAGATCGCCGAGGACGCCGGCGCCGTGGCCGTCATGGCACTCGAGCGGGTGCCCTCGGACATCCGGCGCGACGGCGGGGTGGCGCGGATGTCGGACCCGGAGATGATCGAGGGCATCAAGGACGTGGTCACCATTCCGGTGATGGCCAAGGCCCGCATCGGTCATTTCGCCGAAGCGCAGGTGCTCCAGGCGCTGGGCGTGGACTATGTGGACGAGTCCGAGGTGCTCACGCCCGCGGACGAGGCGCACCACATCGACAAGTGGGCCTTCACCGTGCCCTTCGTGTGCGGCGCGACGAACCTCGGTGAGGCGCTGCGCCGCATCTCCGAGGGTGCCTGCATGATCCGCTCCAAAGGCGAGGCCGGAACCGGCAACATCGTCGAAGCGGTCCGGCACCTGCGGTCGATCCTCGGCGACATCGGCAAAGTCACCCAGGCCGATGCCGCTGAGCTGTACGACTGGGCGAAACAGCTCCGGGCACCTATCGACCTGGTCACCGAGGTGCACGACACGGGTCGACTGCCTGTGCCGCTGTTCTGCGCGGGAGGAATCGCGACCCCGGCCGACGCGTCGCTGGTGATGCAGCTCGGTGCCGAAGCCGTGTTCGTCGGATCGGGAATCTTCAAGTCCGACGATCCGCCGGTGCGCGCCAAGGCGATCGTCGAGGCGACGCTGCACCACGACGATCCCGCGATGATCGCGAAGGTCAGCCGGGGTCTCGGCGGGGCGATGCCCGGGCTCGAGATCGACACGCTTGGCACCACGTTCGCGGAACGGGGGTGGTGATGCCGGGCCGGACGGCATCGACGGGGGAGCCTCCGGGATGGGTACGACGATCGGCGTGCTCGCCCTGCAGGGGGCGGTAGCACCGCACCTCGCCGCGTTCGACGCGCTCGGCGTGCCCGCGGAGTCTGTCCGCACCGCCGACCAACTCGATTCGGTCGACGCGCTCGTCGTCCCGGGCGGCGAGTCCACGACGATGTCGATGCTGCTGGAACGCACCGGGCTGGCCGAGCCGCTGCGTCGGCGGATCGGGAACGGCATGGGCATTTTCGGCACCTGTGCGGGGATGATCCTGTGCGCGACGCGGATCCTGGACGGGCGGGACGATCAGTTGGCCCTCGGAGCCATCGACATCGCCGTGCGCCGCAACGCCTTCGGCCGGCAGGTCGACTCCTTCGAGGCCGATCTGGCGGTGACCGGCCTGGCCGATGCGTTTCGCGCGGTCTTCATCCGCGCGCCGGTGGCCGAATCGGTGGGTGCCGACGTCGAGGTGCTCGCCGCGGTGGACGACGAGCCGGTCCTGTGTGCACAGCGTCGTGTCCTGGTGTCTTCGTTCCACCCCGAGCTTTCCGACGATCACCGCATCCACCGACTTTTCCTGGACCTCGTGAGCTGAACGACGCCGCGCGGACTCCACCCGAACCGACGAGAGGAAGACCATGTCCGGACATTCGAAATGGGCCACGATCAAGCACCAGAAAGGTGCCAAGGACAAAGCCCGGGGCAAACTGTTCGCCAAGTTGATCCGGCAGGTCGAGGTGGCGGCCCGTGCCGGCGGCGGGGACATCGATGCGAATCCGACCCTGCGGACCATGTACCAGAAAGCACGGAGCAACTCGGTTCCCATCGACACGATCGAGCGGGCCATCAAACGGGGCACCGGCGAACTGGAAGGGGTCACCTATGAATCGGTCCTCTACGAGGGCTACGCCCCGGGTGGGGTCGCGGTGCTGGTCGACGTCCTCACCGACAACCGCAATCGCACGGGTCCCGAGGTGCGGACCCTGTTCGCCCGCAACGGTGGCAGCCTGGCCGAGCCCGGAGCGGTGGCCTGGCAGTTCGAACGCACGGGCGTGATCGTTCTGCCCGGCACCCTGGACCCGGACGAGGTGATGCTGACTGCCATCGATGCCGGAGCAACCGACGTCGACGCGGACGGTGACACCCTGCGCATCACCGCCGACCCTTCCGATCTCCACGACGTCGCCGATGCGCTCACTGCCGCCGGGTTCGAGGTGACCTCGGCGGATGTGACGATGGTCGCCACCACCACTGTCGAGGTGGCCGACACCGACGCGGCGCGGGCGGTCATCAGGGTGCTGGACGCGCTGGATGATCACGACGACGTCCAGGACGTCCACGCGAACGCCGACATCCCCGACGATCTCATCAGCGAACTCAGCGCCTGACCTGCCCGGTTCTGCTCAGAGGCCGTCCGCGACGCCGATGAGGCGACCGCGACGGATCGCTTTCATGCCGCGCCACAGCGTGTAGAGCGCGAGGATCCACGCCAGGATGCCCACGATGATCCCCGGCCACAGCGATCCGTAGATCGACCCGGTGGAGACGCCGTAGGCGATCATGATCAGGGGCAGGGTGACCAACCCGGATGCCTGCTGGGCGGCGGCGGTGGACTTGACCCGGGCGGACAGGCGCAGGACCAACGACAGGGTCAGGGCCACGAACGGTGGCACCACCCAGAGCATCAGGATCCACCATTGGGTCGTCGGGAAGAACCAGCCGCCCGCCTGGGGGCCGACGACGAGGTTGACGACGAGCGAGTAGATCGCGAAACCCACCGCGGTCGTGAAGTAGCCGGGGACGAGGCTGGCGATCAGCTTGCCGAGGTAGATCTCGTGCACCGACGCGGGTGAGTGGGCGAGGAACTCACCGGTGCCGCGTTCGCGTTCACCCACGATGGCCGATGCTCCCACGGCGGTGGAGATGGTGAGGGGTACCACGACGGCGACCGGTGCCAGCAGGAACACGGCGATCGCGTAGGCCGCGCGGGCCTGGTCCGAGGTGCCTTTCACCGAGTGCTGGGCGGCGGCAGGAAGGATGTCGACGGTCTGGGAGATCTGTTGGACCGCATGGACGTTGGAGATCCGGGTGACCGCGAAAAGCAGGATCAGCGGGATGAACAGGAAGAAGATGCTGCCCAGGATGGCCATGGGGATCCAGAAGTCCTTGGCCTCGATCAACTGGCGCAGTTCGGTGCGCGCGATCGTCCAGGTGCGACCGCGGTTCAGTCGGATGGATTCGTCTGCCGTCGTACTCACTGGGGTGAGCCTCCGGGTCGAGCCGGACGGATGTCGGGTTCGGCGCCGACCGGAGCCGGGGCCGGCGGCGGGGCCGGAATGGGCCGCGACGACGTTGTGGCGTCGGCGTCCGTGCCGAGACGGCGACCGCCGTCCTGGGAGGTCGTCACCTCCGAGAGGTGCCGGCGTCGGATGGCGAAGTACAGGTCCTCCAGCGACGGGATCCGCGGTTCGACCCGGGTGAGGCGCACCCCGTCGGCGACGAGCGAAGCCACGAGATCGGCCAGGGCACCTTCGTCGGCCAGGGTCACATCCACCCCGGTGCGGGGGAGCCGGGCGACCTGGTCGCCCTCCTCGGACGCGTCGGAATGGTCGAATCCTGCGAGCTCGCCCATGTCGCTGCCCACGACGTCGACACTCGCCACGGCCGGGTGGGTCGCGCACCCGAGGAGCCGCTCGGGATTCTCCGCGTCCAGCCGCACCACGGCGGTCGGCCAGAATTCGCGCACGAGGACCCCCGGCGCGCCGGCCGCGAGGACGTGGCCGGATTCGAGGACCGCGACCTGCTCGGCGAGGCCCTCGGCCTCCAGGAGCAGGTGGGTGCACATGATGACCGTGACCCCGCCGCCGGAAAGGTCCCGGATCATCTCGAGTACCGCATGGCTGGATTCGGGGTCCAACCCCGAAGTCGGTTCGTCGAACAAGAGCAGGTCCGGATCGTGCAGCACCGAGCGGGCCAACGCGAGACGGGTCTTCATACCGGTCGAATACGCGCCCACCTGGGCATCGAGCGCGGCTTCGATGCCGAAGCGGTGGGCGGCGGCCTCGATGCGGCGATCAGCGTCGTCGGATCGGCCCAGGCCGTACAGCTCGGCTGCATAGCCGAGGTTGGCGCGCCCACTGAGGCGGTCATAGAGCGCCGGCTTCGCCGAGACGACCCCGCACCGGCGGCGGACCTGCTCGCCCTGGAGCTGTGGATCCATGCCGAAGACGCGGACCGACCCGGCGTGCGGCGCGATCGCACCGGTGATGACCCTCGTGGCGGTCGTCTTGCCGGCACCGTTGGGGCCGAGCAGCACCGTGATCGTGCCGGCTGGGACCTCCAGATTCAGGTCCGACAGGGCATCGGTGGCGCCGAAGCGTCGACCGACACCTTGGAGCACGACCGCGTTGTGTCCGGCCCCATTGCCGAGGGGCGGGCCTGGGACAGGCTGGCCTGGCGGTTCGAATGGCGCGGGCATCGGGTGCTCCATCGGCAGGTGGGGATCGCGGGTGTACGCAACCGGGCAAGCTATCGCCGTTGCGACTCGCGTTGCTCGGCGTCGCGTCCCGCGTGGCATCCGCGGCCGCGGCCCGAGATGCCGCTAGGGTCGTACAGATGTTCGTCTTGGGAATCGACCCGGGAGTGTCCCGGTGCGGCTATGCCTGCATCCAGGCGACCCGAAGAGGGCCGCATGCGATTGCGATCGGTGTCATCCGCACTGCGCCCCAGGACCCATTGCCGGCGAGACTCGCGGAGCTCCAGACGCAACTGCGGTCGTTGTTCGACGAGTTCACCCCCGACGCTCTGGCGATAGAACGGGTGTTGTTCCAGAACAACGCCCGCACCGCCATGTCGGTCGGCCAGGCCAGCGGACTGGCGATGGCCGAAGCCGCCGCACGTGGGGTGGAGGTGGTGCAGTACTCCCCGAACGAGGTGAAATCCGCGGTGGCCGGCCACGGCGGCGCCGACAAGGACCAGATGCAACGGATGGTCAAGACCCTGCTCGATCTTCAGACCGTGCCCAGGCCGGCCGACGCGGCCGACGCGGCCGGACTGGCGCTGTGCCACCTGGCGCACCGTGGCCTTCGGGCGCGTGTGGCGGGGTCCACAGGCGTCACCGGGCGCCGGCCGAGCGGCGTCGCGTCATGATCGGCTCGTTGCGCGGCACGCTGGTGGACCGCGATCCTGCCGGCGAGGTGCTGATCGAGGTCGCCGGCACCGGGCTGGGGTACCGGGCGGTGATGGGCCCGGCGGCGGCGATGCAGCTGGGCGAGGTCGGCGACGAGGTGTTCCTGTGGACCTACCATCACATCCGCGAGGACAACCAGTGCCTCTACGGTTTCTCCGAGCGCGCCGAACGGCACACGTTCGAGTCGCTGCTCGCGGCTCACGGGGGGGGGCCGGCCCGTGCGGTGGCGAACCTTTCGGTGCATGGCCCCGAGGAACTGGCGCGGGTGGTCGCCGAGGACGACACCGCCGCGCTCTGCCTGGTTCCCGGTGTCGGCAAGAAGACCGCGGCGCGCCTGCTCATCGAGCTGCAGTCGCGCCTGGACACTGACGGCCTGGTGCCCGCGACGAGTCCCGACGGTGTAGCCGGTTCCGAGAGCGGAGGACTGCTCGGCGACGTGCACGCCGCGCTGGAAGGACTGGGCTATCGCAGCGAGGAGATCACGACGGTGCTGCGGAACTCCGACGTGCGGGAAGCGGCCGACACCTCCGAGGCGATTCGCCTGGCGCTCCGAGCGCTGGGGCCGGCGCGCTGAGGAGTCAGAGATGCCACGCGAGGATCTCGTCAACGCCGAAGTCATCGAAGACGAAGAAGCAGCCGACGAGGTCGGCCTCCGGCCGCATCGACTGGATGATTTCGTCGGCCAGTCAGAGCTGAAAGAACACCTGGGCATCGTGCTGGAAGCCGCGCGCCGGCGGGGCAACCCTGCCGATCATCTGCTCTTCGCGGGTCCTCCCGGGCTCGGCAAGACGACCCTGGCCGGCATCGTCGCCGCGGAGATGGACGTCACGATGCATGTCACGTCCGGCCCGGCGCTGGAACGGGGTGGCGATCTGGCGTCGATCCTGAGCCAATTGGAACGGGGCGACGTGCTGTTCATCGACGAGATCCACCGGCTGTCCCGGGCTGTGGAAGAGGTCCTGTATCCGGCGATGGAGGATTTCCAGCTCGACATCGTGCTGGGCAAAGGGCCCGCCGCCCGCTCGATCCGGATCGAGGTACCACGCTTCACGTTGGTGGGCGCCACCA
>CAZEAV010000008.1:0-3621 GCA_964510215.1 uncultured Iamiaceae bacterium | reverse complement strand
CCGGGCCGCTGCGCGACCGGTTCGGCCTCGTGGCCCGTCTCGACTACTACTCCGCAGCGGACTTGGAAGCCATCGTCCGCCGGGCCGCCGGCATCGTGGACATCCCCATCGACGCGGGCGGCGCGGGCGAGATCGCCCGACGGTCCCGGGGCACGCCCCGTATCGCGAACCGCCTGTTGCGGCGGGTCCAGGACTATGCCGAGGTGCGGGCCGAGGGCGTCGTGGACCGTGACGCGGCACGAGCCGGCCTGCGGCTGTTCGGCATCGACGAGTTGGGCCTGGACAAGGTCGATCGGGCGATCCTCGACGCGCTGTGCGACCGCTTCGGTGGCGGGCCGGTCGGGCTCTCCACCTTGGCGATCAGCGTGTCCGAACCCCGGGAAACGGTCGAGGATGTCTACGAGCCGTTCCTGATCCAACAGGGCTTGATCATGCGCACCCCACGGGGCCGGGTTCCCACCGGCGCCGCGTGGCGGCACCTGGGCATGGTCGAGCCCTCGGGGCACATCGACCCCGACAGCCTGTTCGATTGATCGCGCCCGCCCCGGCGGGGCCGCCCAGCGCCCGATGAGGTCGTAGCAGGGAACGGCGGGCTACTAGGATCGCCTGCCGTGCCAGTCGCCGGACCGCGTCGCTAGAGGAACCTGATGAAAAAGAAGGGCATGGGTGCCCTGGCGGTGTGGATGGTGCTGCTCGTCGGAGGGTTGGCCTGCACGTTCGGGTTCGGCTGGAAGCCGCTGCTGGGCCTGGACCTCCAGGGTGGCCTGTCGGCCACCCTGATCCCCAAGGACGGCACCCACCCGTCCCAGGATGCGGTCACCGAGGCATCCAACATCATCCGACGCCGCGTGGACGGGCTGGGCATCGCGGAACCCGAGGTCATGCGCTCGGGTAAGACCGTGGTGGTGCAGTTGCCGGGTCTGAAGTCCAGGGCCGACCAGGAACGTGCCAAGAAGATCATCGGCACCACCGCGAAGTTGCAGTTCCATCAGGTGCTCGCCGACCTCGGGCCGGCCACCACGCCGAGCACGACGACCAAAGGCACGCCGACCACGACCAAAGGGAAATCGACGGCGACCACCACGCCGGGCGCCACCACCGCACGCGGGTCGACCGCACCCGGAACGAGCGCGCCGGCGCCCACCGCGCAGGCATCAGGTTCGAAACCGACCTCGAAAGGGGCCCCGACCCAGCACCGAAGAGGCGTGACCCCGATCGCGTACGACGCCTCGCACGCGACGACCGCACCCGCGACGACCGCGCCGCCGACGACTGTCGGCGGTCCCACCACCACGGGCGGTCCCACCACGTCCGGAGCACCCACCACCACCCTGAGCCCCCAGGCGCAGCTGAAAGCGTTCATGGCCCAGCATCCCGGGGCGAAGATCTACTCGGGAGACGGCGGCCGCTACCTGCTCGGGCCGGTGCTCTTCGACGGCACCGTTCTCTCCAGCGCCGAGGCGCAACTCAACACCCAGACCAGCCAGTGGGAGGTGAACGTCAAGGTCAAAGGCGCCGACAAGACCAAGGTCAACAAGGCCTTCAACGAGTGTTTCGCAGGCAAGCAGAACTGTCCGCCCATCCGGCAGGGCGACTCCCAGAGCGGCGGTGGCCAGCGCGGGGCCATCGCGATGGTGCTGGATGGCAAGGTCATCTCCGCCCCGACCGTGAACGCGGTCAACCTGCCAAAGAACCCGAACGGGTTCGTCATCACGGGGAACTTCAACCACAAGTCCGCGGACGCCCTCGCGTTGCAGCTCCGCTACGGCGCCCTCCCGGTGGAGTTCCAGCCGGCCACGTTGGAAACGGTCTCGGCCACCTTGGGTTCCTCGTCGTTGCACGCCGGCATCGTCGCCGGCCTGGTCGGTTTGGGCCTGGTGGCGCTGTACATGCTGGTCTTCTACCGCCTGCTCGGCCTGGTCGCGATCCTGTCGTTGGCCACGTCCACCGGCGTGCTCTGGACGGTGATCTCGTATCTGGGGGCGCACAACGGGCTCGCCCTCACCCTCGCCGGCGTGACCGGCATCATCGTGTCCATCGGGGTTGCGGTCGACTCGAACGTGGTGTTCTATGAGCATCTCCGGGAGGACATGACCAAAGGGCGGACGCTGCGCGGCACGGTGCAGACATCCTTCGGCGTGGCCTGGAAGACGATCGTCTCCGCGGACTTCGTGTCGCTGATCGGCGCGGTGATCCTGTATCTGCTCACGGTCGGGTCCGTGCGCGGGTTCGCGTTCTACCTCGGGTTGTCGACGTTGATCGACCTGTTGGCGTCGTGGTTCTTCATGCGACCGCTCGTGTACTGGATGGCGAGCCGGCCGGCATTCAACAAGCGGCCCGGGCTGATGGGCGTGCGCGCCCACCATGCGGGCGCGACGTCCGTCTCCGGGCCGGTGGTCACCGAGGCCGGCACATGAACCTGTTCCGCCGCCTGTATTCGTTCAACGACGATGTCGACTTCCGCAAAGGGTGGAAGGTCGCGTTCGTCATCTCGGCGTTGTTCCTCGTCGTCGGCGTCTTCAGTATTTCCACGCGCGGGTTGGAGTTGGGGATCGACTTCCGCGGGGGAACCTCGTGGCAGTTCCTCGCGAAGGGCACCTCCACCTCGACGGTCCGTTCCGCGCTGGAGAGCGTCGGCGCGGACGATGCCCGGATCCAGACGCTGAACTCAGGTTCCGATGCCCGCCTGCGGATCGAGGTGGGCGACAACGTCAAGCCGGAGACCGCGGCGAAAGCGATGGCGAAAGCCACCGGCAAATCCGAGGCCACGATCACCGCGAACCAGAGCGAGGTGGGACCGTCCTGGGGGTCGAACGTTTCCAAGAGCGCATTGCGCGCGCTGATCGTGTTCTTCATCGCGGTGGCCATCTACATCTCGTGGCAACTCGAGTGGCGGATGGCCGTGGGCGCCATCGTCGCGGTGCTGCACGACGTGTTCCTGTCGGTCGCGGTGTACGCGATCTTCCGGTTCCAGGTTACCCCGGGAACGGTCATCGCGTTTTTGACGATCCTCGGCTACTCGCTTTACGACACGATTGTCGTGTACGACAAGGTCAAGGAGAACCAGGGCCGGATGACCCTCGGCGGCGACATGACCTACACGGACATGATGAACCTGTCCTTGAACCAGACGTTCATGCGGTCGATCAACACGACGCTGTCGGCCGTGTTGC
The DNA here is from genome assembly GCA_964510215.1 of uncultured Iamiaceae bacterium. Lineage (GTDB taxonomy): Bacteria > Actinomycetota > Acidimicrobiia > Acidimicrobiales > Iamiaceae > JAFDWI01. The sequence continues at coordinate 448 of CAZEAV010000008.1, read as the reverse complement.
CGGTGGCGGCGATCCTGTTCATCGGTGCGGGACTCCTGGGGGCGGTCACGCTGGAGGAGTTCGGCCTGGCCCTGTTCGTCGGGCTGATCCTGGGTGCGTACTCCTCGGTGTTCATCGCGTCGCCGATCGTCGCGTTCCTCAAAGAACGCGAGCCGCGCAACACCCAGATCCGCAAAAACGTCCTGGCACGGCGCGCCGGAGCCGCGGACGCGACGGCGAAGACGTCCGCCGCTGCGGACGCCGACGGCGAGGTCGGCGATGACCGCGGAGAGAACGACCGGAGCGACGGCGAGGCAGCCTCGGCCGGTTCCCAGTCGACCAAGACGGCACAGGCGACCAAGACCATCACCAGCCCGTACTCGGACAAGCACCCGCCGCGGCCGCGCAAGAAGGGCAAGAAGCGCTGAGCAGGGATGAGAGCCTCGGCCCGGTTGTCGCCCGGCCGTAG
>CAZEAV010000007.1:15710-17782 GCA_964510215.1 uncultured Iamiaceae bacterium | reverse complement strand
GTTCTCGTCGCCGCGCCAGTACGCGCCGGCGACCCGCATCAGTTTGAAATGCCCGAGAAATCGGCTGGTGTCGGGCACGTGCGGGCCACGGCACAGATCGATGAACCCGTCGTACCCGACGAAAGGAGGACGTTGTTTCGGTTTGGGCGGTGGGTTCTCATAGGTCCGCACCCGGCCGGGCTCGGTGACCGAGGTCGGGTCGTCGGCTTCGCCGTCGATGATCTCCAGCTTGAACGGGTGCGCCGCGAAGACCTCCCGGGCGCGTGCGTCGTCGATCTCGTCCCGGACGAACGGCTGGGCTTCGGCGATGATCTCGCGCATGCGGGCCTCGATACGGTCCAGGTCGCCGGGGGTGAAGGTTCCCGGATTGCCGTCTTCGTCCTCGGGGAGCCGGAAGTCGTAGTAGAACCCGTTCTCCACCGGCGGGCCGATGGCGAACGTGGCGCCGGGGAACAGGTCCAGCACCGCCTGGGCGAGCACATGGGCGGTGGAGTGGCGGATCGTGTAGAGGCCTTCGGGGCTCTGCGCGGTACGGATGGTCACGGCATCGCCATCGGCCAGTTCGGCCCCCAAATCCTGCTGGGTGCCGTTCACCTCGGCGATGACCGCGTCGGCGGCGAGTCGCCGCCCGATCGACGCGGCCAGATCCGCAATGGTGGAACCGTCGGGGACCTCGCGTGCGGATCCGTCGGGCAGGGTGATCGTCGGCATCGTCGGCAATCGTAACGGCGAAGCCCCGCCACGGCCGATTGGGAAATGACGACCTTCAGGCCTGTGCCACGCGCGCCTCGACGGCCTCGATCAGAGGAGGGCCTTCGGCCACGTGGGCGGTGCGGGCCACCACCAGAGCCCGGTCGGACCTGGTCGCATAGGAGTCGACGTACTCCTGGCCGGACAGGGCGCGGATCTCGAACATCAACTCGTCGGTGATCTGCCGGAGGACCATACGGTCGTCACTGCGGCCCGCATAGTGCTGCACCGAGATCGGACGGCCGATACGAATCGCGACCGGTCGGAAGATCCGGGGAAAGCGGGCGTCGGGCGGCATGACCTCACGCGACCCACGGATGCCCACGGGAACCAGGGGCGCGCCGGTCCGCAGCGCCAGCCGTGCAGGGCCGGTGTGGCCGCGGAACAACTGGCCGGTCCGCGAGCGCGTGCCTTCGGGATAGATCCCGAAGTACTCCCCCGCCTCGAGCAGGCCGGTCGCGGCATCCAACGCCCGTTCGGACGCATTCCCACCGGACCGGTCGATCGGGATCATGCCCAGCGCCGGGAACAGCTTGCGCGTCTTCCATGAGTCCAGGTACTCGGCTTTGCCCACGTAGGTGATACGGCGTGGCAGGGCGAGCGGCAGGAAGAACGAATCCAGTACCGAAGTGTGGTTCGGACAGAAGATGCCCGGCCCATCGGTCGGAATGTTCTCGAGCCCGGTGAAATGGAAATCCCAGAGGAATCCGAACGTCGGTTCCAACACGGTGCGGGCCACCCGATAGAGCTGTCCCACGTCCCGATCGGTCACGACGATCCTTTCCGTTGCGGCGTCGTCCAGAGCGTCAGCCTACTGGGCCTTCCGACCCCGGTCGACCCCCTTGTGGTGACCGGCCCGCGGGCGTGGAGCCGGCTTCAGGCGCCGACCGTTTCCAGGTCGACTCCCAACAGGTTGGCGGCCGCGCTCACGTCCGCACCGCGGTCGGCCGCTTCGTCGATGACCACCAGGGCCGCAGGCGTGTCCAGATCGTCGTCCAGCGCCGCGCGCACCGGGTCGGTCACGGCATCGTCAATCCCACCGCGTGCGGCGTCCCTCCAGCGCCCGAAACGCTGCAGCGCCCTGGTCTCCTCGGCATCGGACCATTCCCACTCGCCGCGGTAATGGTGGTCCAACAGCGCCAGACGGATCACCATCGGGTCGATCTTCTCACGCAGCTCGGACACGAAGACCAGGTTGCCGAGCGACTTGGACATCTTCTCCCCGTCCAGCCGGACCATCGCCTGGTGCAACCAGTGGCGGACGAATGGCTTGCCGGTCGCCGACTCGGACTGGGCGGCTTCGCATTCGTGATGCGGGAAGA